>NZ_JANSIR010000115.1:42482-46236 GCF_047462155.1 Synechococcus sp. OH2 | reverse complement strand
TTGCTAAGTGTTGCTACTGTACCCCTTGATTCCTTAACAGGCTGTACCAGCCTGTTGTTGGGAAGTGTAACAATTCCTCAGGATGTTTTTTGAGACGTTTTGTGGGAGCAAGACGAACTTTTGCGTTATCTGACAAGAAAATGAAGGAAAAGGGAAGCTTCTGACGCTTGCGGTAGAAAGGTACCAGGAAGAAAGGTAGTGAGGCGCGTTGGCCTTCGCCTATGTCTGATGAGCTGCTCCGCGCAATTCGTAGGCGCGACCTAGAGGCCGCCACCTCAGCCGTGCAGCGCTTGCGTTCCCGCCACCTGAGTGAGGCTGTGATTACCTCAATGGTGATGGTGGCCGTGGAGCGATTGGCCTGGGACGAGGGCGATCGGGCTGCCGCCAGTTGGTTGCTACGTCACTGCGCTCGACGACGCTGAAAGGGATCCCCTCCCCTTCTAAGGGGGCTGTCCGTCAACTGGATCCCTGCCTCTGTTTCCTAAGGTGCCGATGGTCGCCTCTGCTGCTCCCTGCGCGGATAAACCCAGTGAGCGGGCATTGGCTCAGCTCTGCTGGAGTGGCTAGGATCTCGGCCAGTTCCACCAGATTTTTTTACTCTTGTTTATTCTTGCTCGGCTCGTCAGGGTTCTTGTTCGGATCGTCAGGATGCTGACGATCTTCCTCAAAGAACATCAACCTCTGAAGACGAGCTGAGCGGTAGTCGGAGAGGCGCTGCGAAAGGGAGCGCCACGCTCCTTTGCTGCCCAGGCCGGACTTCTCGTAAAGCAGAGACGCGCTGGGAGCGAAGCCGAAGTCATGGGCATCTTTGATGGCAGCCAGATCGGCGCTTAAGAAAACAAACTGCCAGCCGTCTTTCTCCGTTTTTTCTTTGATCATCTTCTCAATTTGCTCTTTGCGGAACTCGCGACTGGCGTTCTCTTGGCCATTGGTTACCACCACCATAAGCACCCTGGCAGGGCGATCTGCTTCGCCGAGTTTGCTGAGACTGTTTTCCAGATCGTTGAGGAGTCCTTGTCGGCGCAGATCCCTGCCTCCCCCTTCCCAGGGAGAGAGCCTAGGAGACAGTCTCACCCTTGTCCGCAATGACCGCCAAACCCGTTAAAAGCCCAACCCATCCGCTCCTGAAGTGACAATACCCCTCTCGGTGTCCAAGGTAACGATGGCCCCGTCGCGGATGAGGCGCGTAGCATCCTTAACTCCCACCAGCACCGGCACCCCCAACCGCAGACCGATCACCGCCGCATGGGAGGAGGCCCCATCTTCTTCGGTGATCACCCCAGCCGCCTGTTTGATCGCCTCCACATAGTTGGCATCGGTAGCGCGAGCAACCAGGATGTCGCCAGCGGTGATTTTGCTGGCGTCGAGGCTAGATCTGAGGATGCGGGCCGGGCCGCTGACAGTGCCTTTGCCAAACCCTCTGCCTTTGGCCACCACTGCCTTTACTACCTCTACCTTAATCAGATCAGTGGAGCCGGATACGCCTGGCAAAGTGCCGGCGCTGAGCACCACCAAGTCGCCATCCTTGAGCAAACCTTCTTCCTGAGCCACGTTGATGGCGGCCTGAAAGGTCTGGCGGGTGGTAGGCAAATCCATGACCAACAGGGGCCGTACCCCCCACACCAACTGCAGTTGCCGCGCCACCTCTACATGAGGAGTTACCGCCAAGATCGGGGTGCGAGGGCGAAACCTGGAGACATTGCGAGCCGTAGCCCCAGTTTTAGTCAGGGTCATCACCGCCACCGCATCCAACTCCTGGGCAATCTCCCCTACGGCGCGGCTAATTGAGTCGGCGATCAGGGTTTTGGGCCGGGACGAACCATTGCTACCAGAGCTGTTGTTGTTTTGGCTCAGCTCCTGCAGGGTGAGGGCGCGCAGGTGTTGGCGGCGATCGACATAGATTGGGCTGAAGTAATCCCGTTCGATGCGCACGGCAATGCGGGCCATGGTCGCCACCGCCTCGACGGGATATTTGCCTACCGCCGTCTCGTTGGAGAGCATGACGGCATCGGTGCCGTCCAAAATAGCATTGGCCACATCCGAGATCTCAGCCCGAGTGGGACGAGGGCTGTGAACCATGCTGTCCAGCATTTGGGTAGCAGTGATCACCGGGATCCCTAAGCAGTTGGCCATGGCGATCATCCGCTTCTGCAAAATCGGCACCTCTTCCGCCGGCAGCTCTACACCCAGATCTCCCCGCGCCACCATTACCCCGTCGCTGAGGGCCAGGATCTGGGGCAGTTGTTGGATGGCCTCGTGTTTTTCAATCTTGACGATGATAGGAACCCGCTTGCCGACAGCGGCCATCAGTTCCCGCAGCTCCAGCACATCAGAGGGATCCCGCACAAAGCTAAGGGCCACCCAGTCCACCCCTTGGTTGAGGCCGAAGTAAAGGTCTGCCTTATCTTTTTCGGTAACGGCGCGGATGCTGAGGCGCACGCCGGGGAAGTTCACTCCCTTGTTGTCGGAGAGGGTGCCGCCAACAATGGTGCGGCAGAAGAGCTCCCCCGCCTCGGGATCCACTGCCTCCACCCGCATCTCCACCCGACCGTCATCGAGGAGGATCGTCGCCCCTTCCGGCACCTCTTGGGCCAGCTTGTCGTAGGTGACCCAACTGCGCTCCTGGGATCCCAAAATGGGCTTGCTGGTCAACACGAAGGGATCCCCGCTCCTGAGGGTAATCGAGCCTTCGGCAAACTTGCCCAGGCGAATTTTGGGCCCCTGCAGGTCTTGCAAAATGGCGACCTGGATGCCCAGGTCCATAGCGGTTTGGCGGATGAGGCGGATGTTGCGGCGGTGCAGATCGTGATCCCCATGGGAGAAGTTGAGGCGAAGGGTGGTTGCCCCTTGCAGGATCATTTCCCTTAGGATGGCGGGGTTGGAGCTGGCAGGGCCGATGGTGGCGACAATTTTGGTGCGTCGAAAAGACTCGCTCGAATGCATGGCAATCTTTACCAAGGGAGAGCAGCCCAGATTGTTTCCCCACACGGGGATCCCCTTGATACGATAACCCGTTTTGACACTCCCCGCACTTAAGTGGCAAGGATTTTCAAGCAGCCCAGAAGCAAACTCCTAAAGGCCTTGTCAAAGCGCCTCTGCTAACTCCCCACAGACAAAGTCCAAAAGTTGCCGTTACTTCGTGTTGATTGCCGCATTGGCGTCGGCAGTGATTAGCCAACCATCTAAGGTTCTCAACAGTCCACACTTCACCTGCTTTCCTATCAACTTCTACCCTTCAGGTTTTTTACTGCCTCTGGGCAGAAAATCGCTATCCAGAAAGCTGGCCAAGGTCTCCAGACCTCCAGTGCGAACAGAAGTATAAGCTTCCTCAGTCTCGAGAAACCTCATACCCAACCGTCGGCATGGCTGCTCTGGGTATTGCTTGGGCCTTGCCGTAGGCATTGGCATAAGCTGCTTTAGCCTTGCCACCTAGGTTTGCTTAATTCTTCAGGGATTCCAACCACTCGTGTCGGCAGGCCAGAGGCCTTAGACGGCCATGCCAATCCCAGGCTGGAGGTAGTGTGGGCAACTAGAGTTGCCGGGGCTACCGAGCCGATTTCAGCTAGAAACCGCAGGAGCCCCGCCCTGTACCCCCGTATACGGGGGGAGGGGGGCCGGTCAAGGCCGGGAGGAATGCGGACGACGGATAATTGTGACAGGACTCAAGTCCTGACTATCTCCTGCAAGCTCAAGGTGTCTGTGTCGCAAGCCGCCAAGCTGGATGCGACGCTAGACGCTTTTGCGCAAGCATTAA
>NZ_JANSIR010000115.1:41881-42239 GCF_047462155.1 Synechococcus sp. OH2 | reverse complement strand
GCTCGCAAGGTTGCCCAGCAAAAGAATCGTCCGGTCAAAGCGTTCAAGGGCGGCTTTGTTACCTACGATGCCCGCATCTTCTCTTTCCGGGAGAAGGACTGGACGGTGTCGCTGACCACCGTTGAGGGATGCGAACGCTTTGAGCTGGATGTTGGCTCCTACCAGCGCGGGATGCTGGCGGGTTCTCATCCCAAAGCGGCCACGTTGGTCAAACGCCAAGACGGTTCCTACTTCACCCAGATTTGCGTGGAATCTGAGGTACCGGAACCGGAGAGCGCCGTCAAGGCGATTGGCGTGGACTTGGGTAGGAGAGATATTGCCCATACCTCTGAGGGAGAGAACTGGAATGGACAGCAGC
>NZ_JANSIR010000115.1:41733-41871 GCF_047462155.1 Synechococcus sp. OH2 | reverse complement strand
TTTGCTAAGTGTTGCTACTGTACCCCTTGATTCCTTAACAGGCTGTAGAAGTCTGGGTGTTCTGCAATGATTGCCATCACTTCCTATCGATGCTGTTCCAAAATACCCACTCGCTTGGTGCCTACTTTCTTGTGGGTT
>NZ_JANSIR010000115.1:32929-41552 GCF_047462155.1 Synechococcus sp. OH2 | reverse complement strand
ATAAGCTGTTACAACCCTTTGCCGTAGATCCAAAGAATGGGTTGGCATCTCTTCCTCTCCTTCCTCCTGCAACCTGTACCCCACTTTAAACAGGCTGTAGGAGACCACTACTCCTGGTTGAGAGCGGCTCTTCAACGCAAGGTCAGTCAGGGCACACGCAGTTCTCGGCGCAGGTGTCGGCAACTGCTGCAACGGCTGTCTGGTAGGGAGGGGCGCTTTCCAACCTGGGTGAATCACTGCATCTCTAAAGCGATTGTTTCTGGGGCCAGAGCTACCTGTAGCACCATTGCCTTGGAAGACTTGACTGGGATGAGGCCTCCGGCCCGCTGGCGCGAGCGGGAACGTGTCAACCAACAGTCCCGCAGCAAGACAGAGCGGCGGCGGTTGAACGGTTGGGCGTTCTACCCGTTGAGGCAATTTTTGCACTACAAGGCAGTAAGAGCAGGAGTCAAGGTTGCGGTGGTTCTGCCTGCCTACACTTCGCAGATCTGCCACCGGTGCTTGTGGCTTGGCCAGTGGGAAGGGAAGCGTTTTCGTTGTGTGAACCCGGCCTGTGGTTGGGAAGGGGATGCAGATTTTACCACTCGCGTTAGCGGGACGGAGTCCTTTGTAATTGCGCTTTTGGGGGCTGCTGTAAACCGGCCTGCTCCCCTACATCCCCCCGTATACGGGGGGACAGAGGGGGGTTTGGGGTTGGCAGGCCAACTACAGGGCTACTGTTCGCGTCAGCGAGACGGAGTCCCTAAGCCCCCGGCTGAAGTCGGGGGAAGTTTACGTTCGTGGTTGCTGATAGCCACCGGTCAAAGGCTGCAAGAAGGGGCAGGTGGGAAAAGAGGGCAACTCGGGGCAGATTATTCCCAAACTAAGCTGAGATCGGCAACAAAGCCAGGGAGGACGGGATCCCCTTCGAGGTAAGCTGGGCGCTCCAGGACTTGGACGGGCTGAGCGGGGCGATAGACGTAAACTCGCTGGCTTTCCGGGTCAATCAGCCAGCCCAGTTGGGATCCGTTTTCGAGGTACTCCTGCAGCTTGGCCTGCAAAGCGGCCAGGTCGTCGGAAGGGGAGCGCAATTCCAGGACAAAATCTGGACAAAGGGGTGCAAAGCGGCGGCGCTGCTCTGGAGTAAGCTGCTGCCAGCGCTCCTTGGTAATCCAGGCGGCATCGGGAGAGCGAATGGCCCCGTTGGGGAGGGCAAAGCCGGCAGAAGCGTCGAAGGCCACGCCACGCTGGGTTTGGCGGTTCCATTGCCAGAGTTGGGCGCTGAGGCTCAGGTTTTGGCGACTGCTATCGCTGCCAACAGGGGCCATGGCGACTAGCTCCCCTTGGGCGGTGCGCTCCAAGCGCAGCTCAGGGTTCTGCCGGCAAAGCTGTTCAAAAACTTCATCAGTCAACTCCAGGCTGGGCCGTAAGTTGAGGGAGATCACAGCTTGAGGGATCCCGTTCAGAGGATTTGAGGATGGGCTGGCGCTATTGTAGTCTTTTGGATCCCTCACCCCCAACCCCTCTCCCAGAGGGAGAGGGGAGGAAGGCAGTGCGGATTCGATCCAGGGCTACGGGGAGATTGGTTTCTACCAAGTGGCTACTCAGGCGCACAAAGCGCAGTCCTAGGCTTTCCAGCAGTTCCTCTCGTTGGCGATCCAAATCTTTTTGGTGCCTGTGGATTGGCCATCGACCTCTACAATCAAAGCCTCTTCCTTGCAGAAAAATTGACCACGAATGTGACGATCGGTTGCTGCCGCCGAAATTTGCGCCCCTCCAACTTGCGATTACACAGCGCTTCCCACAAAATCCCCTCAGAAGGTGTAGATTCCCGCCGCAGTTGTCGAGCCACCTCCTGCATCTTCTTCTAAATTGCTGGAGGAACTTTCCATTTCTCTGACTCCCCCTCGCCTTGTGGAAGAGGAGGTTGGGGGTGAGGGCGCTAACCGGTAGCCTGTCCTGAAAATCGCGGTGGAATTTCAATCAGAGCCTTATTGATGAGAACGGCCACCGGGTTTGAGTCACTGGCATAAGCCTTGAGCCCCAACCGCTGCACCTCCAGCGGGATCGCTCCCCCGCCAGCAAAGGGGTCGTAAACTGGCGGCGCGTACTTAGCAGGGGACTCCCTGATGGCCTGGGGATCCGTGGGCGGCTCCTCACCGCGATCCCAGGCCAAACAGCGGCCAATCTCCCGTTGGGTCGCCTCCAGAATGCCGGACTTGGGATCGCTCACAGCGTCCCAAGAAACCAGGCCCGGTACCACTTGCTTGGCTTTGCCGCCCTTGTCTTTTCAATGCGCGCTGACACTCCCACCACCTAAAGGCAGGGGATTCTTACGCCGTTCAAAAACAAACTCATAAAAGCGCTGTCAAGACGCCTCTAGAGAATTCCTTGAGGCAAAGCCCCAAGGTTCTGCTGGCTTTTCTGTTCGCGTCAGCGCGACGGAGTCCTTGCAGCTTAGCTCAGACGTTAGTATCTTCCGGACGCTTGCCACTGGTCGGGTTTTTCACCGTCTTAGGGGCGCGCCTGGGAACAGGACGCCCCGGTGACAACTACACTATTGATGAGCAACTAAAGTCGCTGGCGGGCTTTTCCGCCCCGCACTACTCGCGTCAGCGGCGCGGAGCGCTGAGTACAGGGCTACCAAGCTATCCCTCTGTGTGCAAAGTCAGCCAAGGAAAGGCTTGTTCAGGCAAAAGGCTGTACTCCCAGGTTGGCTACCCCAGATTCCCCAGGCCACGGCTTGCCTTCCCCTCTCCTACTGCCCCAAGGACTGCAGCCAGCCGATGAGAGTAGTTCCGGATAAGGCTTCAAACAGGATTAGGGCAACAAAGCCGATCATCGCCAAACGCCCGTTCAAGCGCTCTGCATAGTCGGTGAAGCCCACCCGCGGAACAGTGTCCACGTACATCTCCGGCTCAATGGCGTAGTTGTTGAGACGGCCACCTTCTTCAACTACGACGGAGCGATATTTGCTCATAGGATTCTCCTTGCTCTTTCTCTACCAGCGTAGCGCGCTCCACATAAGATTGTAAAGTTTTGTTTACAACTTTGTTCACCCCCGCAATAAGCCGACACTGACTAGGCCAGGAAGAGCTTGTAGGCCGGATTGCGGCTTTCGTCCCAGTAGCGATAGTTCAGGGTATCCAGAAAGCGCTGCCAGGCGGGCATTTCGCAGCTGGGCACTTGCATGCCGATGAGGACGCGACCGTAGTCGGCGCCGTTGTTGCGGTAGTGAAAGAGGCTGATGTTCCAGTTGGGGCTCATGCAAGACAAGAACTGCATTAGGGCCCCGGGCCGCTCCGGGAACTCGAAGCGGTAGAGCAGCTCGTTCTCAGCCAAGGGGGAGCGCCCCCCCACCATGTGGCGTAGATGCAGCTTGGCCAGCTCGTCGTCGGTGAGATCCAAGGTCTTAAAGCCAGCCCGCTCCAGATCCAGGGCCGCTGCCTGGGCATCGGCCCGATCCCGCACCTGTAGGCCGACAAAGATGTGAGCTTCTTGGGTATCGGCGATGCGGTAGTTGAACTCGGTGAGGTTGCGCTGGCCGATGTGGGCGCAGAACCGGCGCAAGCTGCCCCGCTCTTCGGGGATGGTGACGGCGAAAATGGCCTCCCGCTGTTCGCCGATCTCGGCTCGCTCGGCCACAAAGCGCAGGCGGTCGAAGTTCATATTGGCCCCGCTGGCCACCGCCACCAGGGTCTGTCCCTGGATGCCGGTGCGGCTGACGTAGGCTTTGAGGCCGGCAATGGCCAAGGCGCCGGCGGGCTCCAAAATAGAGCGGGTATCTTCAAAGACATCCTTGATGGCGGCACAGGTGTCGTCGGTGCTCACCAAGAGGATCTCGTCCACGTACTGCTGACAGAGGCGGAAGGTTTCTTCCCCCACCTCTCGCACCGCCACCCCATCAGCAAACAGGCCTACCTGGGAGAGGCGCACCCTTCGGCCAGCTCGTAGGGAGCGGTACATGGCGTCGGCGTCCAGTGGTTCTACCCCGATGATTTTGATCTCCGGGCGCAGGCGCTTGACGTAGGCGGCGATGCCCGAGATCAGGCCGCCCCCGCCAACGGCGACGAAGATGGCGTGGATGGGCTGTTGATACTGGCGCAGGATCTCCATGCCGATGGTGCCCTGGCCGGCAATCACCAAGGGATCGTCGAAGGGATGGATGAAGGTCAAGCTCTTTTCAGCTTCCAGTTGCCGCGCGTAGGCGTAGGCGTCGTCGAAGGTGTCGCCGTGCAAGACCACCTGGGCCCCCCGCGCCCGCACCGCCTCTATCTTCACCTGGGGGGTGGTGACGGGCATCACAATGACCGCGTGGGTGCCCAGTCGCTGCGCTGCCAGGGCCACCCCTTGGGCGTGGTTGCCGGCAGAAGCCGCGATGACTCCTTGGGCCAGTTGCTCCGGGGGTAGGTGGGCCATCTTGTTGTAGGCCCCCCGCAGCTTGAAGGAGAAAACCGGCTGCAGATCTTCCCGCTTGAGCCAGACCTGGTTGTTCAGGCGGCGGGAGAGGTTAAAAGCCGGCTCCAGGGGGGTTTCTTGGGCGACGTCGTAAACGCGAGCCGTGAGGATCTGAACAAGATAGTCACAATACATTGGGATGTATCGACGTCGATAGGGTTGAAAAAGGTCGAAAAATGTTGCTCCCGGTGGTGCGGGCTGCTCAAACGGGCAATGGATATTATCCCAGGGATCCAGCCCTTCTCAAGCGAGGGGGGCTTGGGGATAATAGCAGGGGCAATGGGAGAAAAAGCGATGTCGGTGCAGGAAAAGTTGAAGGCGCTGCTGGAGGGCCAGCCGGTGGCCAGCTTAGCAGTGCTGGATCAGGGCTCCCCAGCAGTGTCGTTGGTGCCCTTTGTGGTGCAGTGGGATCCCTTGCGCTTTGCCATTGTCATCAGCGACCTTTCTGCCCACACCCAGGCTTTGCGGGCGGATCCGCGAGCCAGCCTGCTCATCCACGAGCCGCCCACGCCGGGGGATCCCCGCAGCAACCACGCTTTGCCGCGGGTGATGGTGAGCGGAAAAGCCCAGTTCCTCAGCCGCGAGGAAGCTCAAGCTAAGGGGTTCGAGGCTCTTTATCGTGCCAAGTACGAGATAGCCGAGATGATCCTGGGCCTAGCGGACTTCCACTTCTGCCAGATCACCCCCACTGGCGGCAGCTTCATTCAGGGGTTTGGCCAGGCCTTCCGGCTGAGCGGCCCCAACCTGGAGCAACTGGAGCACCTCGGTCGCTCTTAGGCGGGAGAACCCAGACCTCCCCCCTTGCGGGAAAAGTTAGGCCAATTCCAACTTCCCTCCTCTGGGAGAGGCGCTGCTAGGGGATCCTGAGCTCAGGTTTTCGGGTGGGATCCCGGATCCAAGCCAGCAGCAGTGGGTTGACCAGCTCCGGGGCCTCGTCTTGGGGGCAGTGGCCAACTCCCGGCAGGGGGATGAACCCCACCACGCAGGGGAACTCGGCCAAGGCCCGCCCTAGAGCAATGGGCTCCCAGGGATCCGCCTCTCCCCAGAGGATGAGGACGGGGCAGGTGACTTGGGGCAGGAGATCTTCGGCCAAGGGCCCCTGGGAGTAGCGCACAAAGGCCAAGAAAACCTCTGCCGCCCCCGGATCGAGGGCCGGTCGCAGCAAAAGCTGCACCAGGTCTTCCGTAACCGCCTCCTTGCGCCCATAGGCTTGGAGGAGGATGTTGCGAATGGCCCGGGGCTGGGCTATTTGGGCAAAGAAAAACCGCCCAAAAGGGGGCCACCCTAGCAAGGACTGGATGAGGGGAGTGGTTCGGCGGCGCAGCCAAGAGATCTGGCGACGCTTGCGCTCGTGCAACAGCCGCAGCGAGGGATCCAACATCGCCACCCCCAAGACCTGGCCTGGCTGCAAAACAGCTGCCTGCAAGGCCACAATGCAACCAATGGAGTTGCCCACTAGATAAGCTGGCTCCCCCACCACCTCCCGCCCAAAATCGGCCACCTGGGCGCCCCAGGTTTCAAAGGTGTAGGGGAAAGGGGATCCTGGCAAGGGCTTGGCGGATCCCCCAAACCCCAGCAGATCCAGGGCGTACACGCGGCAGTGCCGCCCCAGCTCCGGCAAATTTTTCCGCCAGTGGTCACTGCTGGCCCCAAAACCGTGGATAAGCACCACTGCTGGGCCAGCGGATCCCGCCTGTTGGTAGCGGATGGACTGGCCCTGCCAGAGCCAGCGCCCCTCGCGGGGGGCCAAGACGCTTGGAGAAGGCTGTTCGGAGAGCATGGGGATCCCTGGCCGGTGTTTTTGGTCTCACCCCGAAGGATGGCGCTCTTTTTTGTTGGCACAATTTGGATGGGGAAGCAAGTTCTCTCCCTAGGCCTGTGGCAATGTCATTGGTAACTTACCCCCTTTTGGGCGTCAACCTGCACCTAGCCCTGCCGGAAGCCCATCTGCAGAGCTATACCGCCTGGATTGAAGCCCGCATCAGCCAGGGCCAGGGTGCCCAGGTGGTCACCTGCAACCCGGAGATGATCATGCAGGCGCAGCAGGATCCGGCCTTTGCCCAAGTGCTGCAGGAGGCTGAGCTGGTGATCCCAGACGGCATTGGGGTGGTGTGGGCCTTGCGGCGGCAGGGGATCCGTGTCCAGCGGGTGCCAGGGATCGAGTTGGCTGAAGCTTTGATCTCGCGGGCAGCAGAACGGAGGTGGCGCTTGGCCTTGGTGGGAGGAAGGCCGGAAGTCAACCGGGCAGCGGTTCAGCAGTGGCAAGCTCGCTTTCCCTCTCTGTCCATTTGGGGCCATCACGGCTACTTCTCTGGCGCCGAAGAGGAAAAACTGCTGCAAGCTCTCCAAAAAATTCAACCCCAACTGGTGTGGGTGGGGCTGGGATCCCCGCGACAGGAGCTGTGGATCCGCCAGCGGCGGGCCCTTCTGCCCCAGGCCATCTGGATGGGGGTGGGGGGCAGCTTCGACATTTGGGCTGGGCAAAAACGACGGGCCCCCCGCTGGTGGCGTGACCATCACCTGGAATGGTTGTATCGTCTCTATCAGGAACCCTGGCGCTGGCGACGCATGTTGGCTTTGCCCAGGTTTGCCTGGCGGGTGCTGTGGGATCCCTCTTCTCCCTCGCGCTCCTAGCCTGGCAGCTCCACTCGTTCTCTTCTGTCTAAGCGTTTTACCATGATGCTTGGTCAGCACACTGGCTACGCTCCTCGCCTTCACCCTTGGGCTGGTACAACCCCCAACCCCTCCCTCCCCGCCCCAACCGACCCAGAAACCACCTTGGGCCTCTACCCCAAGCCCCAGCCCGGATCCCTGCCGGCCCCAGGTAGCGCTGAGAGCATGGTGTCGTTGCAGGGGGTGAGCAAGGTCTTTCCCAACGGCAACTGGGTTTTCCGAGATGTGAACCTAGAGGTGCGCCGCGGCGAGTTTGTGTTCGTAACCGGAGTGTCGGGGGCAGGCAAGTCCACCCTGCTACGGCTGCTCTACGGAGCCGAACAGGCCACCGAGGGCACGGTGATAGTGGATCAGGTGTGTCTGTTTTCTTCGGAAGGTCGGCGGCGGCCCTACTGCATCCCGCCCCGCCCTCTGGCAATGTTGCGGCGGCGCTTGGGGGTGGTTTTTCAAGACTATCGCCTCTTGGCCAATCGCACCCTGGCGGAAAATGTGGCCTTTGTGCTGCGGGCCCAGGGACTTTCCCCAGCAGAGATCCACCGCCGCCTGGGGCCAACTTTGAAGATGGTGGGGCTGACCGAGAAGCGGGATCACTTCCCCCACGAGCTTTCGGGAGGGGAGCAACAGCGCCTCAGCTTGGCCCGCGCCATTGTCAACATGCCCGTCTTGTTGCTGGCGGACGAGCCAACGGGAAATCTGGATCGGGAAAACTCGCTCTTGGTTCTGCAGATCCTGGAGCGGCTCAATTCCTTTGGCGTGACGATCCTCATGACCAGCCACGACCCCTATCTGGTGGAGCGGGCGGGTCACCGGGTGGTGCGCCTGGAAGGAGGACGCCTGTATGATCTGCGCTGAGGCGCTGCATAGGGTGGGAATCCTGAAGATTGGGTTTACTGGCAGTGTTGGGCGGTAAACAGCATGCAATCTCTCTCCCGATTTCTCAACAAAATCCGCTACCTCCTGCAGGAAACTTTTTTGGGGTTGCGGCGGGGAGGCTGGCTAAACTGGGCGGCGGTGAGCACCCTGTTGGTGTTGCTGTTTCTGGTGGGAATCGGCGTTGAGCTGTCTTGGGGGGTGGATGCAACAGTCCAGTCTCTGGGGGGGCAACTGGAGATCTCCGTCTATCTAGAGCCGGAAGGCCGGGGGGTGGATTTGCAACCCCAAGTTGCCCAACTGCCTCATGTGGCGGAGGTGAGGGTCATCACCAAAGAGCAAGCTTGGCGCGACCTTTTGCTGGAGATGGGGATCCAGGATGAGGCGGCCCTGGAGACTCAGTTGGGGGAGAACCCTTTGGTGGATGCCCTGCGGGTCAAAGCCGATTCTGCCGGAGCCCTGGGGGAGGTGGCGGCACAGATTCGCCAATTGGAAGGGGTAGACGAGGTGTACTACGGCAGCCACATTGTGGAGCAACTGGCCCAAATCCAGGAGGTGCTACGTCTGGGATCCCTGAGCATCACCGGGGTGTTGGCCCTGACAGCAGTGGCTGTGATCACCACCACCATTCGCCTGGTTGTCA
>NZ_JANSIR010000115.1:13892-32825 GCF_047462155.1 Synechococcus sp. OH2 | reverse complement strand
GGGAGATTGAGGTGATGCAACTGGTGGGGGCGACGGCGACCTGGATTTACTTGCCCTTTATTTTGCAGGGCTGCCTGTTCGGGGTAGTCAGCGCGCTAGGAGCTTGGGGCTTGGTTCTGGGATCCCGACAGTTGCTGCAGGAGGCGCTGGATCGGTTGATTGCGCTGCCCTTCCTCAAGGTAGTGCAGGCCGATCCCGGCCAGGGAGAGTTTTGGTTTCTGCTGCTGCTGTTGCTGGGGATGGGGGTTTTTCTGGGCACCAGCAGCAGCTTGATTGCGGTGCGCAAGTCGGTGGGACGTTGGTTTTGATTGGGGATCCCTCACCCTGGGCTAGGCTGATGCCCTTATGAGCTGCCGAGAGGTTTGCTAGGATAAAAGGTCACTTGGTAACAAAACCGACAAGGCAGGACTCCGACAATGACCTTGCGCAACCCTCACTTGGGCATCGACAACGACGAGCTGATGCGTCGGGTAGAGGCGTTAATTAACGCTTCCAAAAACCGCTATCGCATCACGGTGCAGGTGGCCAATCGGGCCAAGCGTCGCCGCTACGATGATCCCAACGATGTGGAAGAGGGCTGGATGAAGCCCATTCGCCGCGCCATCATCGAGATGTCGGATGAACTGACCGAGCCGGAAATCATCGGCGACGAGTAGCTTTGGCCCTGTCGCAACTGCAGGCCGGCTGGGCGGCTAAGGGCGATGAAGACCCTCGGCAGGAACCTGGTCTGTGAGGTCTTCTGGGTCAGGATCTCTTTCCCGTGGACGGGCCTCGAGCCGCGACTCCATCAGGCGCAGCAGGCGGTGGGTCTCCTCTGGGCTGAGGCCCTGGATGCGCATCTCCAAGGGGCTGTGGAACCAGAGGGTTTGCTGCGGAAACGGAATCCGGATCCCGGCTTGGTCGAAGGCATGCTTGAGGCGACGGCGATATTCCCGCGCCACCCGCCACTGCTGTAGGGGCTGCACTTTGATCCAGATGCGCAGGGTGATCCCCCGCTCCCCCAGGTCATCGACGCCGTGCATCTCCGGGGGCTCGAGGATTTTGTCCCGCCAAGCCGGCTCCCGGTACATCTGGAGCGCCACCTGCTCGGTGATGCGGATCGCCTGTTCCAGGTCGTTTTCGTAGGCGATCACGATCCCCAAATCCACCCGCGACCAGCCGTTGGAGAGGTTCTCCACCACCCGAATGGCGCTGTTGGGAATGGAGATCAGGCTGCCTTCGGTGTTGCGCAACTGGGTTAGCCGCAGATCCATGTGTTCCACCAGGCCGCTCCGCCCGTCTACCACGATCACATCTCCTTCGGCAAATTGGTCTTCCAGCAAAATCAACAGCCCGTTGATCACGTCTTTGATCAAATCCTGGGCAGCCAGGGAAATCCCCAGCCCGATGAAGCCCAGGCTGGCCACCAAAGGGCCGATATTCACCCCCACTGAGGCCAAGCCGACCAGGGATCCCAGCAAAACCAGCGCGGTGGCTGTCACTCCTTTGGAGACACTGGCAAAGGTGCTGAGGCGTTTGCTGAGGCGATAGGTGGGGGCATTTTGCCACTGCTCTTGGCGCAAGGCGGCGAAGAGGCCGTCCAGCAGCAGGCTGCTCAGCCAAACACTGCCATAAGTCGCCAGGCCCACCCCTGCCAAGCGCAGCAGAGGGCCGCGCAGCGAGACCAGGAGAAACGTTTGCAAGGGGCGTGTTTGGGGGAAAAGGCCCAAACTCACCCCAACGCCGCCCGTCCACAGGCCAACCTGCACCAGGCGCAGCAGACGAATTTGCAGCTCCAAATAGGATGCCTGCCGTTTGCGCCCTGCCTGTTGTTCAACCAAGACGGGATCCGCGCCCGGCTCCCCCTGGAGGCGCTCCTGCACCTCTGCTTGGATGGCCTGGTACTCCGCCTGCAGGGCATCGCGTTTTTGCTGCAGCCGTCCTCGTTCTCGCTGACAAAGCCGGCTCAGGCTCCCCGCTGCTGCCAGAATGGCGAGGGCTAGCAGGGCTTGGCGGCGCAAAAATTGAGGCTGCCGTTCCCGCTGCCAGGTGCGCAGGGCCTCCTCGACAATGCCCGCCACCTGTTCAGCCCAATCCATCGGCTGGCTGCCCTGAAGCTGAGCGTCCAGAGAGGTGATGGTCATCAAATGTCGCCCATTCACCCGGATCACCGGCTGGTTGGTTTGGCTGTCGAGGACGACCTCCACCTGCAACGTTTCTGGGTCGAAGCCCGACTGGGCCAACTGGCGCAGGGTTTGTTCGATGGAGCGGGCCCGCTGCGACACCGGCGGCACGCTGCCGGGATCCCCCTGCGGTGCGGCGACCAAAAACAGCCGCCGTCCATCCAGCGTCACGGCCTCCGTTTGGATGGAGGCGGTGGGCAGGCTGAGCGCCTGCCGCAGCTCTTCCAGAGCATGTAAGGGGTTGAGCAAAGGCCGGTTGGAGACGGTGCCGTTGTTTTGAGAAGTTTCCTGACCCCATGCCGGCTCGATGGCCGGGGATAGGGCGAGGGACGTGCCGAAAAGGAGCGGCCAAAGCAGGGATCCCGCTGTTCTCCGCCTCGATCTACTTGAAGCTTGCAGATTGTGCGGCATGAGCCGATGCTGAAGTTCTTCCCATCAATCTAAGAAGAAGAAAGCAATGCCGAGAATGGCATAGGTGGCCAAGAGCAACAGCCCCTCCAGCCAGTTGGAGCGGCCGTCGCTGCTGACGGAGTTGACCAGCAACACCGAGACGGCGATCGCCACCAGCTCCACTGTGCCGAAGTTAAAGTTCATCGGCTGGCCCAGCAGGTCGCCGGCCAGCACCAGCAGGGGCGCCACGAACAGGGCAATTTGCATCGTCGAGCCCAGAGATACTGAAAAGGAGAGATCCATCTTGTCTTTCATGGCCACCGTGATTGCCGTCGCATGTTCGGCTGCATTGCCGATGATCGGCAACAAGATCACCCCCATAAACAGCGGTGTCATGTGCAAGCGTTCTAGGGCAGCCTCCAAGGTGTCCACCAGCAACTCCGACTCAAGAGCCACCAATACCGTCAGCCCCAAAAGGGCCAACACCCAAGGCCATAGCCCAGGCTGCTCGGGCGGGGCCGTCAACACCTGGGGAATGGATCCTTCTGCCTGCAAAACTGGATTGGGAGCAAGGCGGGCAGCGGCTTCATGTTCTGCCGCTTCTGCCTCGTGAATGGTGTAAAGGTAGCTGTGGGTTTTGAGGGAGAACAGCAAAGTGAGGCCATAAACCCCGATCAGCACCAAGGCCACCGCCGTGGAGAGCTCTTGGATGGAGATCGCCCCCAAGTTGGCGTCGGCATAGGTCACCACGCTGGGCAAGATCAGGGCCACCACCGCCAGGTTCATCACCGAGGCGTTCATGCGGGCCACCTCGGGCCGAAAGCTTTGCTCGCGAAACTTGATGCCGCCCAAAAACATGGCCAGCCCGGCCACCAGCAGCAGGTTGCTGATGATCGAGCCGGTGATCGAGGCTTTCACCACCTCCACCAGCCCTGCCCGCAGCGCCACCAGGCCAATGATTAGCTCGGTGGCGTTGCCAAAGGTGGCGTTGATCAGCCCCCCGATGGTCGGCCCGGTCAAGGCAGCGATTTCCTCCGTGGCCTGACCGATAAACTTGGCCAAGGCCACCACTGCCAAAGCGGCACAGAGGAAGACCCAATTGGGATCCCAGCCTCGGAAGTGCCCCACCCAAGATAGAGGAACTCCCGCCAGCAGCAGGAACATCAGGCCGTTCAAACCTCTCTGCCAACCTGCTGCAGAGCGATCCGGAGAACCCAGAGAATTTGCATCGGCCAGGGTCATAGTTCCAGGGAAGTAGAGGCTGATAGAGAGTTTCCGAAGTGTGGCGGCGGCTGCAGCCGTCTGACTGTGGGGAAAGAAGGCTCTGCCCAAGACAAGAGCCGCCTTTAGGTCGATGGACAGAGCAGGCGGCCCTCCAAAGCAGTCTAGCTGCTGCCAGGGAGGCTTGGGTAGGTGCTGCCATTAGAGGGAGATGACTCGATGGCGCTGCAGCAGGCGGAGGATCTCAGCTTCCAGTTGATCCAGCAGGCGCTGCGGATCGCCGATTTTCAAAAAGCTGCTGCCCTCCACCCCGAAGGGGAAGGATCCCTCGATGCCGTCCCGGGGCAGTTGCACCAGCAGCAGTTGCTCGGGGCGCTTCGCTTGCAGGGCATAGCCCAACTCCAGACAGACCTGGGGACTGGGCAAGGGGCGCCCTCGGCCATTCACCTGCACCGGGGTGACATCGGCCACCACCAGCAGCGCATGCTTGAGCTTGCGAATCAGCGCTGCGTCGATTAGAGGTGTCTCGCTGTCAGCGGGCGGGGATCCCTGCAGTTGCAGCGGCAGAACCGGCTGGTGATGGCGGTTAATGGTCTCCACCACCGCCTGCAACGCTTGGTGCAGCGTGGCGCTGGAGTCGGGATAATCCGCTTGGCCGCAGAAGTAGATGGCCGGCTCCGTCATGTTCAGGGTGGCCCGCTTGTTGAAGTAGATCTCGCGGCTGATCAGATCGAGGTTGGAGATGCTATAGGCACCGCTGCCCTCGATGTAAAACTCCACCAGCTCCCCTTCCAAGTAGCGTTGCCACCAGACAGAGGCCTTCACCTGCTCCACATCGTCGAGGAAATCGGCTCGCATCGCCGTTTTCAGCAGGCCAGTACGGCTTAGGCGCAAGTCAGGGGCTCGCTGTTGAACTTGGGAGGCAGACAATACCGAATCCAAATACCAGGCTTTCAAAACGATGATCGCCATCGGATCCCTCTGCGCTTAGCCTCAAAGGTACCTGATTTTGGCCGGGAGCGTTATCGCGGTATGGAAGTCAGCCCAGGTGCAGGGCCAGATCCAGCAGCCGGTGAGCCAGGGCCGCTTTGGTGGTCAACGGGAGCAGTTCCGGGCTGCCCTGCCGCGGGATCCAGTAGCCTTGGTTGTGGCTGCTGCCAAAGCCACTGTCCGGTTGGTCGATGGGGTTAGCCACAATGGCATCCAGCCCTTTCTGCTGCAGCTTCTCCTTGGCCGGGGGGAGGGGATCCCCACTTTGGGCGGCAAAGCCGATGAGGCGCTGGCCAGCACGTCTGTGGCGGGCCAAAGCTGCCACCAGGTCAGGGACGGGTTCTAAGGGCAGCATCTGGGGCAGTTCGCCTTTTGGCAGCTTCCCCGCGTAAACCTGGGCGGGGCGCACATCCCCCACAGCGGCAGCCATCCACAAGAGATCGGCCTGGGGAAATTCCGCCTGCAAAACTCTCTCCAGTTGGGCTGCCGTCTCCACCGGCACGGCCCGAATGGCGAAGGGTGCTGGATCAAAGGAGATCCCCAGCGGCCCATGCACCAGCGTGACGTTGGCCCCCCGGCAGGCCGCTGCCACTGCCAGCGCCACCCCCATCCGCCCACTGGCCGGGTTGCCGATAAAGCGCACCGCGTCGATGGGCTCGCGGGTGCCTCCTGCCGTCACCAATAGCCGCTTACCCTGCCAGTCTTTTTTTCCCCCTGTCCAGAGCAGAGCCCGCACATACTCCTGCAGCGCCTCTGGCTCCAACATACGCCCTTCCCCCACCGCATCACAGGCCAGGCGGCCACTGGCAGTGGGCAAGGCCCAAAAGCGGGGATCCCGCTGCAGCCGCTGCCAATTCTCGGCCACTGCTTCAGCCTTCCACATGTGAGTATTCATGGCCGGTGCCAGGGCCACCGGACAGTGGCAAGCCAAAACCACATTGGTGAGCAAATTGTCCGCCAGCCCCTGGGCCACCTTGCCCAAGGTGTTGGCCGATAAGGGGGCAATGAGACAAGCTTCGGCCCATTCCCCCAGCTCGATGTGCAGCGGTCGTCCCCGCGTGGCTTGCCAAAACTCGGCATCGGTAAAAGCTGGCTGGCGAGACACGGTGGCAAATGTCAGCGGGGAGATAAACTGTTCTGCAGCTTTCGTCAAAACCACCCTCACCTCTGCCCCCTGCTGGGCCAGAGCAGATACCAAAGCCGCCGTTTTGTAGGCAGCAATTCCCCCACTCACCCCAACCAGCAGACGCCGCCCCGACCAAAAGGGATCCATACCAGAGAACACTCAAACAGCCTTGTTTCCAGTTTCCCTGCTTTTGCCTCCTACCAGTGACCCAACAGGAATCCCTCGCCCAAAGGTGCTAGCGCTCCGGCTGCAAAGCCCGCTGAGAACAGCACTTACGAGCCTATGGCTTGCCTGGGGAGAACCCCTCTTTGCGAAAGTCCGACCTCGACTCTACAGGTTCTGTTCCGCAGAGGGAATTCACTACCGCTGTTTTGCGCACTCGCCTCTTCAGATCCCATTCCGGTTGCCGAACTTATCCCCTCTAATAAGAAAGAGTTGAAGGCAACTCTATTGCAATCGCTATTTGTTTTTGGCTACACTAACTGTTGTCCTTGAACCATCTTGATATGACTACGACCGGTAAACCAAAACCACTCACTGGCCAAGAGCTCCTCGACAAGGTAACTTCGATGGGAAATGCGGATCGCAAGGAAAAAGCTCGCGCCTGTGGCTACGTCACCTATACCAAGAATGGTCAGGAGCGAGTGAATCTGATGCAGTTCAACAACGCCTTGCTGAAGGCAGTCGGTGTGGATCTCGATGCTAGTGATGAGAACGGTTCCCGCGGTCGGGCTCCGACTTACCGCGTTTCGGTTCACAAGAATGGCAACCTCCTCATCGGAGCTGCCTACACCAAGAAGATGGGCCTCAAGCCCGGGGATCAGTTCGAGATCAAGTTGGGCCACCACAACATCAAGCTAGAGCGCATCGACTGATTTCCTGTCGCCTGCCTTGTCGAGGTTCTCTCTGCTGATAACAGCGTTTCAGCTTGGGTAAAGCCCTCGATGGTTAGGGAAGGGCGAGATGCTTCTTTCCCTCCATCGTCATACTGCTTTTAGGCAGACAAGGGATCCTCGTATTCGTTGAGGATCCCTAGCTGTTTGTATCAATAGGTATCAATTGATGGCTAAAGCACAGAGGGCTTCGTTATTCTGACAAAAGTTAAAGTTCATGAGGGCGGCGGCAATGTACACTTCAACTGCACAGAACCTGGCTCGCCGCTGGCAAACTTGGGCGGGGCTGTTGTTGTTGGCAGCAATGTTCTTTATCAGCGGGTCTCATCCGTGGGTTTGGTCCCAGTCGAATGCGTCTTTACAGTGGGTCTCTTCTCAACCTGCCCCTGAACAGCAGGATGTTTTGATAGATGGAGTCATTCGGCTGCAATTCGATCGGCCGCTGGATCCCAATCTACAACGGCTGGCGGTTCAGTTGGAGCCGCCGGCAGCGGTCATTTTCGACGTGCAGGGAGACGAGTTGTTGCTTAAGCCTCGAGATCCCTTGCGCTTCAGCACCGACTACACCCTTACGATTGCCCCCCAAGAGGGGCTGTCGCTGGAGCAGGCTATCCAACTGCGCTTTCGCACCGAGCCGCAGTTTACCTACGAGCGGGACATCAAACCGCTGCTGGAGGCCAGTTGTGTCGGCTGTCACCAGCCGGCGGGGCGACAGCGCACCCAGTTGCTGGATAGCTACGAGGCGGTTCTGGCCTACGTCAAGCCAGGGGATCCCAAGAGCGAGTTGATCGATCCCCGCTGGACGCGCCGCCACGCCACCATTCTCAACGCCAACAATCCCAACCGCTCTCAGGCCCGCGGCGGATCCCCGGAGATCGCCTACATCCAGGCCCGCGGGCTGCCCCTCTCCCGTCTGGGCTTTTGGACGCCGGAGGAGGTGGAGATCGTCCGCACCTGGATCGTGCAGGATGGCGCCCCCCGCACCAGCGCCCGTGCCCAGAACTAGTCTCACCGCCATGACCGCTTCCCAACCTTTGGCCACGGTGATTCAGGGATCCCTGAGTCGGGGCTTGGAAGCTCGCCTCAACCCTGGCGTTTCGGTAGAAGACCTGCGGGTGGGCAAGTTTGTGGTCATTCAAGGGGAGCGCCACCGCTTCTTTGGCCTGCTCACCGACGTTACGTTAGCAACCAGCAACCCCCAGATCCTGGTCAACCCCCCCCGCCCGGAAGAGACCCTGCTGCAGGAGGTGCTGGCGGGTACCGGCACCTACGGGGTTATTGCCCTCACGCCGATGCTCATGTTGGTGCCGCGGCAGACGGAAGGGGAAAGGCTGTACCCCCTCATTGATCCCAACCGGCCAGAAGATGGCGGCCCAGCCCTTCCTGGTGCTGAGGCGATGGAGCTGCTGCCGGTGAAAACAGTGCCGGCCCACTTTTCCCAGGTGTACGAAGCGCGGGAGCTGGACTTTCGCACCGTCTTTGGCTGGGAAGACGACCCCACTCGGCGCAACTTTGCCATTGGTCAGCCCCTGGACATGGCGGTGCCCATTTGTCTGGATTTGGATCGCTGGGTGGAGCGCAGCAACGGGATTTTCGGCAAGTCCGGCACTGGTAAGTCCTTCTTGGCCCGCCTGATCCTGGCGGGCATCATCCGCAAGCGGGCGGCAGTGAACCTGGTTTTCGATATGCACTCTGAATACGGCTGGGAGGCAGTCAGCGAGGATAGGCAGGCCACTACCGTCAAGGGGCTGCGGCAGCTCTTCCCCGGCCAGGTGCAAATTTATACCTTGGATCCTGATTCCACCCAGCGGCGAGGGGTGCGGGATGCCCGTGAACTCTTCATTGCCTACAACCAGATCGAGGTGGAAGATCTGGCCCTGTTGGCGGAGGAGCTCAACCTCTCCGAGGCCAGCCTAGAAAACGCCATTATCCTGCGCAACGAGTTTGGCCGCGACTGGATTAGCCGGCTCTTGAGCCTCTCCAACGCCGAGATCCAAGAGTTTTGCGAACAGAGGATGGGCAACAAGGCCTCCATCCTAGCCCTGCAGCGCAAGCTGACCCGCCTCGACGACCTCAGGTACATCCGCAACAGTCTGCCCCGCAACTACATCGGCGAGATCCTGGAGGCCCTTAGCCGCGGCATTCACGTGGTGATCGAGTTTGGAGCCCAGTCCAACCTGCTTTCCTACATGCTGGCAGCCAACGTGATCACCCGCCGCATCCACCAGGCCTATGTGCAGCAGACAGAGCGGTACCTGCAGTCCAAAAATCCCCTCGACCGGCCCCGGCAACTGTGCATCACCATCGAGGAAGCGCACCGCTTTCTGGATCCGCGGGCAGCCAAGCAGACCATTTTCGGCACTATTGCCCGCGAGATGCGCAAGTACTTTGTGACACTGCTGGTGGTGGATCAGCGCCCTTCCAGTATCGACAGCGAGGTGATGTCGCAGTTGGGCACCCGCATCACGGCCCTCCTCAACGACGAGCAGGATATCGACGCTGTCTTTACTGGGGTAGCGGGCAGCCAGAACTTGAAAACGGTGCTGGCCAAGTTGGATTCGAAACAGCAGGCTCTGGTTCTCGGCCATGCCGTACCTATGCCGGTGGTGGTGCAAACCCGACCCTACGACGAAAAGTTCTACGCCCAGATCGCCGATCCCGACTGGTCACAGGCCGAGGATGCGGAGGTGTTTCGGGCGGCTCAGAAGGCCAAGGAGGAGCTGGGGCTGTAGGGAGAGCTTCCCCAGAGGCCAGTCATCAAGCGCAGCAAAAAGCGCCGCAGCGGCGGGAAGAGGATCATTCCTTGCAAAACCAAGCGCCGCAAGACCACTAGGGGCCAGTAGGAGTTGGAGAAGGTGCGGGTCAGTAGATCCGTAAAGAGCAGCACCAGCCAGTTTTCCCAGCGGCGCCGGCGGCCGTAGCGGCACAGGACTTTGACATCTCCCAAATCCTCGTGCCGTCTGTAAGCCTCCAGCAGCACCTGGGCCAAGGCGGCGGCATCGCGGATACCGAGGTTTAGCCCTTGGCCCGCCACTGGATGGCAGTGGTGAGCTGCATCCCCCACCAATGCCAGGCGGTGCTGATAGTAGCGGCGGCTCTGCCGCAGGCGAGCCGGGAAGAGCTGGGGGGAGTTCAACAAAGTAAGGCCGCCGCCCTGAGGGCCATAGTAGCGCTGCATCTCGGCCAAGAAGTCAGCCTGGGGGAGCGCCAGGGTAGCCTTGGCCTGCTCATGGGGCAGGATCCAGACCACCTGGCAGCGATTGCCGGGCAGGGGCAGGATGGCAAAGGGCCCAGCAGGCCAGAAGCGTTCGTAGGCGATGTTTTGGTGATCTTGGGCAGGGGCCACTAGGGCGGTGATGCAGGACTGCCAGTAGTCCCAGCCGTCGCTAGGGATCCCTGCCCCCTGGCGCACCTGGGAGCGCAGGCCGTCGGCAGCCACCACCAGAGCGGCGGCCAGCCGGCGCCAGCCTTGGGTTGTTTCCAGCTCCACCTCAGCCGCGGCCTTTCCATAGATGACCCTCTCCACCCTGGCTTCGTAGTAGCAGGTGATCTGGGGATCGGCGGCTACCCGCTCCTGGAGCACCTGCTGCAGCCAGCCATGTTCACCACAGTAGAAAACTGCCGTTTCCCCCACATCCTCCGGCCTAAACGTCACCTGCTGGGGAGCGTTGGCGTCGGTCAGGATCACCTGGGCAAAGGGCGTGATGTGGGAAGCCAGCGCCTCCCACACTCCGATGGCCCGAAAGATGCGGATCGAGAGCGGCGAAAGGGCATAGGCCAAGGGGCGCTGCCTGACTGCCTCAGCCGACTGGGCCTCAATGAGGGCCAAGCGCAGGCCGGATCCCTGCAGGGCACAAGCTAGGGTTAAGCCCGCAATGCCGCCGCCAACGATGATCACGTCGTAGAGGGCGTCCAGGGTATCCGGAGGGGGAGCAAGGATCGTCATTGTCTCCTATTGGGTGCTGTGGCCAACTACTTCTGGGGAGGCGGAGTTTGCCGGCGTGGCGGCCCGCACCGCCCGGAACATGCCAAAGCGGCAGAGGCCGGTGCCGAAGGCCAGGCGCATGAGCAAGAAGGTGGGCACCTCCCGCAGCGACTTAATCAAGCCTACCAAGCCAAACTTCAGCAAGCCCTCGGGACGGACAATGCCCTGCCAGATGGAATCCAGCCAAGAAGGAAGGGTTTCTTGCGTCCAGTCGGCGGTTTCCACCTGCCCTTCCACCAGCCCGGTGGCTTGCAACTGTTCGGCAAACCCCTCGATGCTGGAAAAAGCGGGGTGCGACCACTGATCCAACAACTGCCGCATCACCAGCCGCTCCCAAAAGTTGAGGGGCTTTTGACGGTCGTCCCGCTGGTTCCAGTCCGCCACCACCAAGATGCCTCCCGGCTTGAGCACCCGCAGCATCTCGCTGGCGTAGCGGGCCTTGTCCGGCATGTGGGGCCCCGCTTCGATAGACCAGACCACATCAAAGCTGGCGTCGGGAAAGGGCAGGTTGAGGGCATCGGCCACCTGAAACCGGACGGGCAGATCGGGGGGGGTGAGCTCTTGGGCCCGCTGCACCTGCTGTGGGCTAATGGTGATGCCGGTTACGACAAAGCCGTAGTCGCGGGCCAAGAGGCGACAACTACCGCCGATGCCGCAACCTACATCCAGCACCGTCGTCCCCGGCGGCAGCCGATCCAGCCCGCCCCAGCGCACCATCTCGTGGACAAAGTCGTACTTGGCTTGGATGAAGTTCTTCCGCCGCGGCGGGGATCCGTAGTGGCCGAGGTGAATGTGCTCGCCCCAGTAGAACTCCAGGATCCCATCGCGGGTCCACTCGTCGTAGGCGCGGGCTACCGATTCAGGAGATCGGTACTTGCGGGCGGTTAGCAGGTAGGCTGCCAGGCCCACGGCCAGCAGCAGGACTAGGCCCCAAAAAACCCAAAGTGTCGGATTCATCAGAATGATGTCAATATGGCTGGAGACGACGACGATTATCGTTCCTTCGGTGGCAAGGGGGCAAGCAAGGGATCCCTCCCTGGGTCTGTCGATCCAGCGGAGTGACGAGACAATTCCATCTTGCCCTATTGGCCAGCCGCTAGGCGGGCTGGGGCTGTCGTAGCCCCAAATGGTTGGTTGCCGGCGGAGGGAGCGTTGGCCTGAGGGATCTTGCCGGGGGCTAGGTGGCCTGGAGCTCCTCCCTTAGGCGCTGAGTGGCTGCCACCATGTTCCTCAGGGCAGGGATCACCTCCTCCCAGCGGCGGGTTTTTAGGCCGCAGTCGGGGTTGACCCAGGTTTGTTCTAGCGGCAAGTGGGCCACTCCCAGGCGCAGTTGCTGGAGAATCTGCTCGGTGTCGGGCACCGCCGGGCTGTGGACGTCGTAAACGCCGTTGCCCACCTGGTGGCGATAGCCCGCTTGGGCGATCTGCAGCAAGGTTTTGTTGCTGCTGCGGCTGTTTTCGATCGAGAGAACGTCGGCGTCCAGCCGCTCGATGTGCTCGATGATGTCCCCGAACTCCGAGTAGCACATGTGAGTGTGGATCTGGGTTTCGGGCTTGGCGCCAGCGGTAGCCAGTCGGAAGGCCTCCACCGCCCAGCTTAAGTACTCCGGCCAGCGCTCTTTTTTCAAGGGTAGACCCTCCCGTAGCGCTGGCTCGTCCACCTGTACCATTACGGCTCCGGCAGCTTCTAAGTCGGCCACCTCTGCCCGCAGGGCCAAGGCAATTTGCAAGGCTTGCTCGCGGCGGGAAAGGTCAACGCGGGGGAAGGACCAGTTGAGCATGGTTACCGGCCCGGTGAGCATCCCCTTAACCGGCTTTTGGGTTAGAGATTGGGCCACCTTAAACTCCCGCACCGTCATGGGGCAAGGGCGAGACACATCGCCGTAGAGAATGGGGGGACGCACGCAGCGGCTGCCATAGCTCTGCACCCAGCCGTGCTCGGTAAAGGCAAAGCCCTGCAGTTGCTGGGCAAAGTATTCCACCATATCGGTGCGCTCGAACTCGCCATGCACCAGCACATCCAGGCCAATTTCTTCTTGAATGCGGATGCACCTGGCAATTTCGGCGTCGATAGCGGCCTCGTATTCGGCCTGGGAGATCTCGCCCTTTTTGTACTTGACCCGCCACTGCCGGACTTCAGGGGTTTGGGGAAAAGAACCGATGGTGGTAGTGGGCAGCGGTGGCAGCTTGACCTGCCGGCCTATACGCTGCTCGTAGGGAAGGGAGCGCTGGAAGTCCTGCGCCGTCAGGTTGGCCAAGGCCTGGCGCACCGCAAGGTTGGGGGGATTGAAGTCCTGGAAGGCCTGCCACTGCTGTTCCAGCTTGTTCTGCTGGGCAGCGGTGTCTTCGCCGTTGAGGGTGCGAGCGAGCAGAACCACTTCGGCCAGCTTCTGCTCGGCAAAGCTGAGAACATTCCGCAAAGGCTCTGGCAGGTGGGTTTCCAGAGCAGCGTCGTGGGGCACAAACTGGAGCGAGCAAGAAGGCTGCACCCGCAGGTTGGGGGCTAGGGCTTGCAGCTCTTGCAGAGTGGCCAGAACGGCCTTGGGCTGGATCTGCCAGACGTTGCGCCCGTCCACTACCCCCGCCCCTAGGATCTTATCGGCGGGGAAGCCGTGGGCTCTGACCAGTTCCAGGTTGTGGCCGCGGGTGAAGTCGAGGCTGAGGCCGGCTAGCGGCAGCTCCACCACCCAGGGGTAAGTCTCCCCCAAGTCGTCAAAGTAGGTAACCAAGTGGACAGGGATCCCCAACCGAGCCAGCCGGCGGTAGGTCTGCTCCACCGCTTCCCGGAGACTGTCGCCTTCGCTCGTCACCAAGATGGGCTCATGGACTTGCACTTCCCGGATTCCCAGTCGCTGCAGCTCCTGCAGCAGCTCCTCGTAGAGAGGAAGCAGCTTCTCCAGATCTCCCCGCAACTTGCCAGAGCGCTGGCTTAGAGCAAGAAGGGTAACCGGACTGAGGAGGACAGGGCTGGTGCGGTTTCCTAGGATCCCTTGCGCCCGCCGCACTGTGGCCAGGAAGTCATCGAAATGGGCCTGAGGGATCGCGTCGGCCTCAATTTCCGGCACCAGGTAGTGGTAGTTGGTGTCGAACCACTTGGTCATTTCCAAGGCGGGCAGGCCCTCCCGTCCCCGCGCCATGGCAAAGTAGCGCTCCAGGCCTGATAAGCTCTGAAACCGGGAGGGAATCAGCCCCAGCCAGGTGGCCCAGTCCAAAACATGGTCGTAGAGGGTTTGATCTCCTACTGCAATGTGGTCGATGCCAGCCTGAAGCTGTACCCCCCAGACCTGTGCCTCCAGCTCCTGGAGCGTTGCTGACAAGGCCTCCGCCTCCAGGGTGCCGCTCCAAAAGGCTTCCAGCGCTTTCTTCAGCTCGCGGCGCTTGCCCATGCGGGCATAGCCGAGGGTTTGGGTTTCGATGGCCATAAGGTACTGTCTCCTGAACTGAATTCGGTAAATGAGGTTGCCGCCAGTTGGCTTTGTACAGCCGGTTGTCATCCAACCTAGGCAGCAAGAAATGGCCGCCGACGTGCCTATCGGTGGGATCCCGGCAGAAGGTTTTCTCTAGGCCAGGAAACCTGCTGGAGCTGTCAAGGCGTTCCTCAACCTATCGGCTGGCCCACTCGGCACAGGAGGGTGCTTAGAGGACTCTTTTGCACAACCAAAGCAAGAAAACGTCCTCCAAGAGTTAGCCGCCCCTGAGCCAACTGCTTAGCTCTCTTGTCCGCGCTTTTGACTTAGTGCCTACGCTCCAAGAGCGTCGAAAATCCGTAAGCAGGCCGATGAAAAAACTTCGGGACGGGAACGGGCCAACGTCAAAATGGGAAGCATATCTGTACCTCGCAGATATGGTGAACTGGGGAAAAACCGCCGGCGGGCATTCTGACTTGCTCAGTTTTGGAGGGGCTGGCTTGCGTCGTCAAGGGCTTTTGCAACAACAACTAGGGATCCCCGATCCAAAACCAGCTCACAGCTGCGGGACAGCGGCAGATTCTCACTGCACTTTCCCCGTTGCCTCTGACGGCTGATCCCCGTCAGAACCGGCAGTAGACTACATCCTACCACCGGCTTGGAGGAGCTAGTAGCTACTCACTTAGACGGGACTGGGCGGATTTGAACCGCCGACCTAGCGCTTAGGAGGCGCTTGCTCTATCCATCTGAGCTACAGCCCCAGGCAAAGAGAGAATGGAGCAAGGGAAACTGGGCAACACCTACCGATCTTAGACCCCCCAACTTAGATTACCAGAAAGAGCCGTCTAGACCTTTGCCTGGGAGCCAGCCGCAGCCGTGGAGGGGATGTCAAGTCAAAGCCCTTTTGCGCTGTCGCGACAGCGCTGAGTCGGAAGTGAGGTGCCGGATTGGCGGCCAGTCTTCCAAGGTATTTTGATACTTCCAAGGTATTTTGATAAAGTACTCTGAATATTCTGGCTGGGAAATTAGCGTTGTCTCGGGGGCGCTTTGTCTGACAGTCTGCTGATCCGCAATGCGGAGCTATTGGTGCCGGAAGGGGATCCCTGGCTGGGAGATGTGCTGGTGCGGGAGGGGCGCATTGCCCAAATCGGCCAGAGTCTCTCGGCAGAAGGGGTGGCTAGGGTTATCGACGCGGAGGGCCATACCCTCATGCCGGGGGTGATCGACCCCCAGGTTCACTTTCGCGAGCCGGGCCGGGAGCACAAAGAAGACCTACAGACGGGATCCTGGGCCTGCGCTCGCGGTGGGGTAACCAGCTTTCTGGAGATGCCCAATACGGATCCGCTGACGATCGACCAGGCAACGCTGGATGACAAGTTGGCCCGGGCCGCCAGCAAGTGCGTGGTCAACTACGGCTTTTTCATCGGGGCCACCGCCGATAACCTCAAAGAGCTGCAAACGGTGCAAGGGGCTTGCGGCATCAAGATCTTCATGGGATCCATGCATGGCCCCTTGCTGGTGGATGACCAAGCGGCATTAGAGCGGATCTTTGCCGAGACGGATCCCAATTTTGTTATCGCCGTCCACGCTGAAGATCACTCGCGGATTCAAGCCCGGCGGGCCCTCTTTGCCGGACGTACAGATGTGGCGGTTCACTCCCTGATTCAGGATGAAGAGGCCGCGCTGATTGCCTCGCAACGGGCTTTGGACTTGGCCACCCGCTACCGCCACCGCCTGCACATTTTGCACCTCTCCACCGGCCTGGAGGTGGAGCTGCTGCGCCAGCACAAACCCGCCTGGGTTAGCGCCGAGGTCACCCCTCAGCACCTGCTGCTCAGCACCGCCGACTACGCCCGCCTGGGATCCCTCGTCCAGATGAACCCGCCGCTGCGGGATCCGGCTAACCTGAACCAGCTCTGGCAGGGGCTACACGACGGCATCCTTGATTGCATCGCCACCGACCATGCCCCCCACACCCTGGCCGAAAAGGCCCAGCCCTACCCCCACTCCCCCTCTGGCATGCCCGGTGTGGAGACGGCCTTGCCCCTGATGCTGACCGCAGCCCAGCAGGGCCGCTGTACCCTGCGCCAGGTGGTGCAGTGGATGTGCGAGGCGCCGGCCCGCCTCTACGGGATCCCCAACAAGGGGCGGCTGCAGGTGGGCTACGATGCCGATCTGGTATTGGTGGATCGCCACACGCCTCAGCCGGTGCGCCGGGAAGAGCTGCTCACCAAATGCGGCTGGAGCCCGTTTGAGGGCTGGGAGCTGGTGGGCTGGCCGCTGCTCACAATTGTGGGCGGGCAGATCGCCTTTCAAAACGGTCAGGTGGATCCCTCGGTGCGCGGCCAGGCACTAACCTTTCGGCGCTAGGGGGATCCCCTTCGAGGTTGCACCTTTCAAACCTTTCAAGATGGCGGTTGAACACTGAGCTGCTTCGGCTTCTCCCTGCCTAGGCAAGAGGAGCAGAGCTCCAGATCCCATCTCAGTTTATAGTCTTATAGTCATTTCAAATAGCAATGAAACGGTTCGTTACGTCGTTATTGCTACGCAACGCTGTCGCGAACGCGCCGCTCTAACTCCCCTCTCCCTCTGGGAGAGGGGCCGGGGGTGAGGGCTGGGAGAGGGGCTGGGGGCGAGGATAGTGGCGAGGAATGCTTGGGGAGTGTCTTACGCCCTTTGAGTAAGCTGTGCTACTTTGAAAGCGATAATCGATGATAATCAAGTTGGAAAACACCTAAGGAGCGGCCATGAAAGTTGCCTACGTCTTCATCACTCCTCGCGGCGGCACCTACAAGCTGGGCCAGATGATCCTGCCGCAGCTAGAAGCGGGGGTACACGGCGCGGAAGTGATGGGCATGTTCTTTTTTGACGACAACTGCTTTGTCTTGCGGCAGGGGGATCCCATTGGCGAGCGCCTGGCCAAGATTGCCGAAGCGCAAAAGATTTTGCTGATGATGTGTGACATGTGCGCCCTGGAGCGCAACCTGGCGGAAGGGGAACCCAAGTGGTGCGACTCAAAGGGCCAGGGGCGCAAGGAGCCAGGCTATTGCGTTCCCAAGAATGTGGTCAAAGGCGTACAGGTGGGCTGCTTTCCCGACCTCTACGCGGCCTTAAAAGACAACCCACCTGACCAGGTAATTAGCCTCTAACCAACTTAGCTGACGGCTACGGCAGCAGGTGGCTCTTGGCTGGGCTGAGAGCCAATCTTGCGGAAGACCAGCCGTTCGTTGGCCACATCCACCAGGATGCGGTCGCCGGGCAGGAACTCGTTTTCCAGCAGCTTGGTGGCAAGGGGGTTTTCGATCTCCCGCTGGATGACCCGCTTGAGGGGTCGGGCCCCAAACACGGGATCGTAGCCCAGCTCGGCCAGGTAGTCCTTGGCCTCTTCGGTGAGGACAATCTCAATCTGCTGATCCGCCAGCAACTGCTCCACCCGCCGCATCTGCAGGCTGACGATCTGGCGAATCTGCTCTTTGGTGAGGGCGTGGAAGATGATGAGTTCATCCACGCGGTTGAGGAACTCCGGCCGGAAGTGGTGCCGCAGCATGGCCAGCACCTGAGTTTTCATCTCCTCGTAGCGGCTCTCATCGCCCCCGATTTCCAGAATCAGCTCGCTGCCGATGTTGCTGGTCATGATGATGATGGTGTTCTTGAAGTCCACCGTCCGCCCCTGGGAGTCGGTGATGCGGCCATCGTCCAGCACCTGCAGCAGGATGTTGAAGACATCGGGGTGAGCTTTCTCCACCTCGTCAAAGAGCACCACCGAGTAGGGACGGCGCCGCACCGCTTCCGAGAGCTGCCCCCCTTCTTCGTAGCCCACATAGCCCGGCGGAGCCCCAATCAAGCGGGAGACAGAGTGCTTCTCCATGTACTCGGACATGTCGATGCGCACCATCGCTTCGGAGGTATCGAAGAGGAACTCCGCCAAGGCGCGAGCCAGCTCGGTCTTCCCGACGCCGGTGGGCCCCATGAACAGGAACGAGCCGATGGGTCGGTTGGGATCCTTGAGGCCGGCCCGGGCCCGCCGAATGGCAGCGGCTACGGCGGCTACCGCTTCGTCCTGGCCCACCACCCGCTGGTGCAAGTGGGCTTCCAGGCGCAGCAGCTTTTGCTTTTCCGACTCCATCAAGCTGGTGACCGGGATCCCGGTCCAGCGGGAGACGATCTCGGCAATGTCTTCGGGCGTCACCTGCTCCCGCAGCAAGGGCTCACCGTTGGCCTGCAGCTTGGCCAGGTGGGCCTCCTGCTCTTGGATCTGCCGCTCCAGCTCCATCAGCTTGCCGTATTTGAGCTCGGCAGCGCGGTTGAGGTCATATTTTTGTTCTGCCTGTTCAATCTGCAGCTTGACGGCATCCCGCTCAGCTTTGAGGCTTTGCAGCCGCTCGATGGCGTCTTTTTCCATCTGCCAACGGGCACTCAGCTCCCGCTGCCGCTCCATCAGGTTGGCCAGCTCCTGCTCAATTTTGCCCAGGCGCTCCTTGGAGGCGGGGTCGTCTTCCTTCTTAAGGGAGAGCTCCTCCATCTGCAGTTGCATGATGCGCCGGTCAATCTCGTCCAGCTCAACGGGCTTGGAGGTAATCTCCATCTTGAGCTTGGCTGCCGCTTCGTCCACCAGGTCGATGGCCTTGTCGGGCAAAAAGCGCTCGGAGATGTAGCGGTTGGAGAGAACGGCTGCCGCCACCAAGGCCGAGTCGCTGATCTTGACCCCGTGGTGCAGCTCGTAGCGCTCTTTGAGGCCGCGCAGGATGGAGATGGTGTCT
>NZ_JANSIR010000115.1:13417-13685 GCF_047462155.1 Synechococcus sp. OH2 | reverse complement strand
AGCAGGTTGCCGGCATCCATCGCCCCCTCGGCAGCCCCCGCCCCGACCACGGTGTGCAGCTCGTCGATGAAGAGGATGATCTGCCCTTCCGATTCGGTAACCTCCTTGAGCACAGCTTTGAGGCGGTCTTCAAACTCACCGCGGTACTTGGCGCCAGCAATCAAGGAGCCCATGTCCAGGGCGATCACCCGCCGGTTTTTCAACGACTCCGGCACATCTCCCCGGTTGATACGTTGAGCGAGACCTTCGACAATGGCGGTTTTCCCCA
>NZ_JANSIR010000115.1:11132-13253 GCF_047462155.1 Synechococcus sp. OH2 | reverse complement strand
CGGCGGATCTCGTCGTCCCGCCCGATCACCGGATCCAGCTTCCCTTCGCGGGCGGCCTTGGTCAAGTCGCGGCCATAGCGCTCCAGGGCCTCGTAGCGGGACTCAGGGTTTTTGTCGGTAACCCGCTGTTTGCCCCGCACTTGTTGGATAACGGGTTTGAGGCGCTCGACGGTCAAACCTAGGGGTGCTAGAACCCGCTTGCCCACCCGCTCATCGTCCAGGGATCCCAAAAGCAAGTGCTCTACCGAAATGAAGTCGTCTTCGTATTCTTTGCGAAACGCTTCAGCCCGATCCAGCGTGGTCTCCAGGCCGCGGCCCAGGTAGAGCTGATCCACCCGCGCCAGCTTGGGCTGCTGGTTGATAAAGCTCTCCACTCTATCCCGCACCAGCCTTGGATCGATGCCGGCCCGCTGCAAAATGGTCTGGGTAAGCCCTCCCTCCTGATCCAGAAGGGAGATCAGCAGGTGCTCGGTTTCCAACTGTTGCTGCTGGTGCCGCCGAGCTACATCTTGGGATTGGACAATGGCGCTCCAGGCTTTCTCGGTAAATTGGTTGGGATTGGTGGGCTGCATAGAAGTTCGGCAGGTTTTTTACTACAGTGTATAGGAAGACAGCAGGGGAAGCGGACATCTCAGCCCCCGCTTGGGAAAAGGGATCCCGATAATTCAGGTATCGCCCATTTTGGCCGCGCCAGAGTTCGCAACAACCGCCCCCTTTGCCCTCGATCGATGGAGGGATCCCCGCCTTATTCCTCCTCCTCATAGGGCCGCCCTTCGCCTACCACTGTCAGGTCAATTTGCTGACGGTAGTAATCCACGTTCTTTATCTGCACCTCCACCCGATCCCCCAGGCGGAACTGGCGCCGGGTTTTTCGCCCCACCAGGGCTTGTTTGCGGTACTCGTACCAATCGTTTTTCAGGGTGCTCACCCGCACCAAACCTTCCGCCAAGATGGGATCCACCTGCACAAAAAAGCCGTAGTTCTGGACGCTGACAATCAGGCCGGGGAAGGTCTCCCCCAGGTGTTTCTGCATGAACTCGCACCGCTTCAAGCCCATCAGCTCCCGCTCTGCCTGTTGATGGAGCTGATATCCCGCCTGGATTTTGGGCAGTTGCGCTTGGAGAAAGGCCTGCCACTCCTCATGCACTTTTGGCGGCAGCACCTGCCAATCAATTTGGTCGTAGCCGCCGGGGCCGTGCAGATCCACCACGGTTTTGGAGCGCGGGCTGCGGCGATCCCGTCCTTTGCTCAAGGCCAGGTGCAGAGCACGCAAATTCAGCAAGTCGGCATAGCGGCGCAAAGGGGCAGTAAAAGAGGCGTAGGGCTCTTTGAGGCCAAGGCCAAAATGTCCGAGGGGCTCCTGTATAGGCTGCAGGCAATACTCGACGGGGGGCAGAGTAGCCAACAACTGGGCCACCAAGGCTGGGCTAGTCCCTGCGGCCAACACATCGGGGGCGGTGATGCGGGCACAGATCCGCTGCCAATCGGCCAGCGTTACGGTCTCCGGCTCCTGCAAGTTCAGATCCAGCTTCATGGCGTTGGCCAGGCGCAGGAAGTTCTGCAGGGCCTCAGCGGTGGGGGGCTTCTGCACGCGAGCCAAAGAAGGGATCCCCAATTGGCGCAGGTGGTGGCCCAGGGTTTGGTTGGCCAGCAGCAGCACCTCGGTCATGAGGGCGTGGGCGCCGAGGCGATCGCTGATCAAAAGGGGGCCGTAGCCGCTCTCGTCAGCGGAGTGGGGGGTGAGCAAATCCAACAGAGGCAGGTCAAAGCCGCCCGCTTGGTGACGTTTGACCCGCAGGATTTGGCTGAGGCGGAGCAGGTTTTGCAGCAGGGCCATCAATTCTGGCACCTCCTCCTCAGGGCCCAGATCTGCAGCGGTGGCCAAGAGGGCCTGCACCTGGCCATAGGAGAGGTGAGCCCGCGACTGCACCAGGCTGGGATGGATCTCGAAGCTTTGTACCACCCCGTCTGAGTCGATGGTTAACAGCAACGAATAGGCCAAGCGCTCCTGCTGCGGCAACAGAGCCAGGCGGCTGTGCACTTCCGGCGGAAAAAGGGGCAGCACCACGCTATCCAGGTAAACCGTGGCGGTGCGCCGCTGCGCCTCCTGCTCCAGCGGGT
>NZ_JANSIR010000115.1:8944-11045 GCF_047462155.1 Synechococcus sp. OH2 | reverse complement strand
GATCCAGCCAGTGGGCTACGTCGGCAATGTGCACCCCCAGTAGCCAGTGGCCCTCTTCTTGCCGCTGCAGGGAGACGGCCACGTTGGGCTCGAGGCCGTGGGGGTGCTGCAAGTCCAGCGGCTCCAGTGTGATGCAAAACCAATCCCGCAGATCGCGACGGCCCTTTTGGTCGGAGCGGCTCAGCTTTTTGGGCAGGGCGGCTGCAGCTTCTAGCACCGCCGGGGGAAACTCCTGGGGCAGGTCGTACTTGCAACAGACCAGATCTGCATCGATGGACGCCTCCGGGCCATTGCCCAAGATCTTGCGAATCGTGCCCACGGGGGGCAGGTTGCCCAGCGGGTAGCGCTCCACTTCCACATAGGCCACCCGACCTTCCGCCAGCTCGGCAGGGGAGCCCTCCGTCAAGGCCAGCTCGAACAGCAGCCGGTCGTCCAGAGGCACTACTCGGAAACCTTCTTCCGTCTGTTTGAGGCGGCCCACCAGCGTGGGATTGGCCCGTTCCACAACAGCCACCACCTCTCCCTCTGGGCTGCGGCGGCGATTGCCTTCTTTGGTAATCCGGGCTATCACTTGGTCGCCGTTCCAAGCGCCGCTGAGGTTGCTGCCGTGGATGTACACATCCTCTGCCCCCGGTTCATCCCGAACGGCAAAGCAAAAACCCTTGCTGGAACAGCGCAAACGCCCCACCACCAAGGATTCATCCGGCTTACGCCGATAGCGAGGCGGATCCCCTGTGCATTCGAGAAATCCCGCCCGCACCAGACCATCGAGGGCAATCTCAAGCATTTCCTGCGCTTCTGGGTCTGAGGCTGGCAGGAGGGCAAGCAGCACGTCTTTATCGATCCATTGCTCGGCAGGTTGAGAGAAAAAGTGATGAAAAATCCGAGAGAAATCCATTGCGGGTATCGGCAAAAAGGGAAAGAAGCAGGGGGAATGGGAGCCGAGATCGAGGGGCAGGCGCAGCCACTTGGGTTAGTCGCGGTGGCCGGTGACGATAAAGGCTACCCGCTGACCGATATTGGTGCAGTGGTCGGCCAAACGCTCCAGGTAGCGGATCGCCAGCAACATCAACAGGATAGGCTCGATCGAGCCGCGGATGTCCGACTGTTGCGCCAACGTATTGTAAAGGTTGGTGTAGTCTTCATCAACGGCGTCGTCTTCCCGCTTCAGTTGCCGGCCCAGCTCGGCATCCAATTCCGTCAGGGCCGCCAGGCTATGGCTGAGCATTTTCTGGCAGCGCTGCATCATCACGCGAATGTGCCTCAGCTCCGGCGGCGGCGGGTAGAGAGCCAAACGCAAGGCCACTTCGGCCAAGTCTTTGGCGTAGTCGCCAATCCGCTCCAGATCCCGCACCAGTTGCATCAGGGCGCTGATCCAGCGCAGATCTTGTGCCACCGGGGAGCGCAAGGCGATCAAGCTAATACAATCTTTCTCGATTTGACGATAAAAACGGTCAATTTGCTTGTCTTGGGAGATGGCCTGTTCGGCAGCGGCCAAGTTCTGCTCAAACAGGGCCTGCTGAGCCAAGACCAGCGATTTTTCCGCCAGCGCCCCCATGCGCAGCACGTCCTGCTGAATCCGCTTGATCTGAAGTTGCAGCTCAGCTTGCCCCATGGCTTTTTCCCCATGGATGTAGGTGGGAGGGAGTGGCTGCCCCCATTAGCGGCTCGCAAAGACAGTCAATTGCACCGGTAGATCTCAATCATGGCAAACTTCTCTCGAATCAAGAGAAAAAACAGGATGGGGATCGAGGGAGCGGCCAATTTGGGAGAGGATGATAAGAAGGGGGTGCGGGCAGGTGGGGTGTTGTGAGGTTGTCTCCGTCTGGAGGCGTAGGGCTGTGCTGTTGTTCTCGACTGAGAAACTCCGATGACTCGTCCCCCCATTGTCGTGCTGGATGATGATCCCACCGGATCCCAGACCGTGCACAGTTGCCTGCTGCTGACCCGCTGGGATGTGGAAACACTCAAGCTGGGCCTGCAGGATGGCTCGCCAATTCGCTTCATTCTCACCAACACGCGCTCTCTGCCGCCGGCCAAGGCTGCCGAGGTGACGCGGTCGGTCTGCCGGGCCCTCAAGCAGGCCATGGGGGAGCTGGGG
>NZ_JANSIR010000115.1:0-8829 GCF_047462155.1 Synechococcus sp. OH2 | reverse complement strand
AGCGGGCCCTTTTTGTCAGCCGCTCCGACTCGACGCTGCGCGGGCACTACCCCTTGGAAACCGATGTCATGGCGGCGGAGCTGGGGCCTTTTGATGCCCATTTTCTGGTGCCGGCTTTTTTTGAGGGAGGGCGCATCACCCGCGACAGCGTCCACTACCTGCGGGTGGAGGGCCGCTGGGTGCCCGTGCATGAAACGGAGTTTGCCCGCGATGCGGTGTTCGGCTACCACCACAGCTATTTGCCCGACTATGTGCAGGAGAAAACCCAGGGGCGGATTCGGGCTGAGCAGGTGGTGCGATTGACGCTGGAGCAGATCCGCGCCGGCTGTCTGGAGCAGCTTTTGGGTCTAGAGGGGAATGTCTGCTGTGTGGTGGATGGAGAAACCCAAGCGGATCTGGACCGTTTTGCCCAGGATGTTTGGGCGGCTCTGGAGCAGGGGAAGCGCTTTTTGTTTCGCAGCGCCGCCAGCCTCTTGACGGCTCTAGCCCAGTTGCCGCCGCAGCCGGTTCCGCCAGAGCAAATGGGGCAGTTTGTCCGCTCCGACCGGCCAGGGGTGGTGATCGTGGGATCCCATGTGCAAAAGTCCAGCCAGCAGTTGGCCCGCCTGTTGCAGGAGCCAGGGATCCAGGGCATTGAAGTGGAGGTGAAGCGCCTGTTGGAACCGGGGCGGGAAGCGGAGCTGCTGCCGGCCCTCTTGAGCCAAGTCCAGCGCGCCTACGAGCAGGGCCTGACGCCGGTGGTCTACACCAGCCGAGAAGAAGTGAGGTTCGACGGCGCCACCCCAGAGGCTCGCCTGGCCTTTGGGCAGAGGGTTTCTCGTTTGTTGATGGCGATTGTGCAGGGGCTGCCGGAGGGGATGGGCTACCTGGTCAGCAAGGGCGGCATCACCTCCAACGACACCCTCAGCCTCGGCCTCAACCTGCCGGCTGTGCGGCTGCTGGGGCAGATCTACCCAGGGATCTCCATGGTGCTCACGCCGGCGGATCACCCCCGCTTTCCCAACTTGCCGGTGGTGCTGTTTCCGGGCAATGTGGGCGAGGCGGATACGTTGGTTTTAATCCACCGTCGCCTCCACAGCCGCGGGCTGGTCTAGCCTGGAGGAAATCACCATGGCTGAACTCATCTCCCCCCCTGAAGCTCTGCCTGCCTTGGAGGCCTGGTGGGGATCCCTGCGGCAGGGGCCAACGGTGTTGCCTCCGGCGGTGGTGCACCGCTGTTCTGAAAGCCTGGGCAGCCGGGATGCCGATGTGGTGATTGCCGGCGGCACCCTGGGGATTCTCCTGGGGGCAGCTTTGGCCAAGCGGGGCTGGCGGGTGATCCTCATCGAGCGGGGGAGCCTGCGGGGGCGGGAGCAGGAGTGGAACACCTCCCGGCAGGAGCTGCAGGTGTTGTTAGAGCTGGAGTTGCTCACCTCGACAGAGTGGGAGGCGGTGCAGGTGACCCACTACCCCAGGGGGCGCATTGGCTTTGGGGAGGGTCCCACCTGGTGGGTGGAAGGGGTACTGAACGTGGGCGTGGATCCGGTCAGCTTGCTGGAGTTCCTCAAGCAGCATTTCCTGGCCTGGGGGGGCCAGGTGCGGGAGCAAACCGGGTTTCTGGGCGCCACGGTCCACCCCGATGGGATCCGCATCCAAACCACCACCGGCCAGCTCAGCGCCCAACTGCTGCTGGATGCCATGGGGCACCGCTCCCCCATTGCGGCCCAGGCCCGCCAAGGGCAGCCGCCGGACAGTGTCTGTCTGGTGGTGGGATCCTGCGCCCAGGGGCTGCCGGAGCAACCCACTGGGGATCTGTTCTACAGCTTTACCCCCGCCCAGGAGGGCTACCAGCCCTTTTGGGAGGCTTTCCCCGCCCGCGATGGCCGCACCACCTATATCTTTACCTACTGCGACCGGGATCCCCGCCGACCCAGTCTGGAGAAGCTCTGGCAGGACTACTGCCGGCTGCTCCCTGCCTACCAGGGGGCCGAGCTGGCCCAGATCCGCTGGGTGCGCAAGCTGTGTGGCGTCTTCCCCGCCTACCGCCGCAGCCCGCTACAACTGCCCTGGGATCGCCTTTTGGCGGTAGGAGACAGCAGCGGCAGCCAGTCGCCTTTGAGCTTTGGCGGCTTTGGGGCGATGTTGCGCCATCTGGATCGCCTGCAGCAGGGGATCCACGAGGCGCTGGTGCAGCGGCAGTTGGAGCAGGCGGCCCTGGCCCTGCTGCAGCCCTACCAGCCCAATTTGGCGGTAACCTGGCTTTTTCAAAAGGCGATGATCCCTCCCTTGGGAGAGAAAAACTGGGATCCCAACAGCATTAACCGCCTGTTGAGCAGAGTGTTTGCAGCCATGGTTGCCGCCGGCCCCCAGGTGGTGCGGCCCTTTTTGCAGGATGTGGTGCAGTTTGGCGGCTTGGCCCAGGCACTGTGGGGGGTGATGAGGCAAGATCCAGCCCTGGTGGCCGCGCTTTTGCCCCGGCTAGGGCTGCCGGAGCTGGTGGCCTGGGCGGGCCACTTTGCCACCCTTGGCCTCTACGAGCTCCTGCAAAGGCTAGCCGACCGCCTGGAAGGGGCCCCGCAAGACTACTTCTGGAACCGGCGGCGCGAGGCCTGGCGCTACGGCTGCGGTCGGGATGGCTGGCTGTAGACCACCACCCCATAGGGCGGCACCTCAACGGGATCCCCTTGGTTTTTTGCCGGCAGGGAGGATCCCTGGCCCAGCCACTTGGCGTCGCCGCTATCTAGAAGCTTCTCCCACCGGCCGTTGGGCCATGGGGCGTAGGTGGCTGCTTGGTCGGAGCTGAAGTTAAACAGGGCCAGAACGGCTTGGGATCCCTGGTGGCGGTGCAGGGCCAGGCCGCTTGGGGCAAACAGCTCCACCCCCACCGAACTCCGCTCTAGGTTTTGCAGCGGCGGCAGGGTCTTGCGCAGGTAAATGAGGGTTTGGTACCACCGCCGCAAGACCTGGTGGTGGCCAGCAGTGGCCAGTTCCCAGTTGAGCTTCGAGCGCAGGAAGGTCTCTTCCGCTTGCGGGTCCGGTACCTCCCCCTGCCAGGCAAAGGCGCTGAACTCGCGGCGGCGTCCCTGGCGCACCGCTTCCACCAGGTCGGGATCCCCGTGGCTAATGAAGTAGAGAAACGGGGCCACCTCCCCATACTCTTCCCCCATAAACAGCAGTGGCAGCATGGGAGCCAGCAGCAGAGCAGCGGCGGCCAACTTCAGGCCAGCGAAGGAGGTGAGCTGGCTGAGGCGTTCCCCCAGCCGGCGATTGCCCACCTGGTCGTGGTTTTGGATGCAGATTACAAACTGGGAGCCCGGCCTGGCGAGAGCGGAATTGCCGTGGCGGCGGGCCCGGTAGCGGGAGTACTGGCCGGAATAGACGTAGCTCTCGCGGTAGGACTTGGCCAGGTGCTCCAATTGGCCAAAGTCCTGGTAGTAGCCTGTCTTTTCTCCAGTAAGCAGGGTGTGAACTGAGTGATGGAAATCGTCGCACCACTGGGCATCTAGGCCGTAGCCCCCTTGCTCGCGGGGGGTGATGAGGCGGACGTCGTTGAGGTCGCTTTCGGCTACCAGAACCCTGGGCCAGCCTGTGCGCGCCTCCAGGGCCTCCACCCGCTCTGCCAATTCCTGCAAAAAAGGGTGGGCGCTGAAGTCGTAGATGGCATGCACCGCGTCCAGCCGCAGGCCGTCCAGGTGAAACTCCTCTAGCCAGTATTCGGCATTTTGCAGGAAAAACTCCCGCACGCCGTCGGAATAGCGGTCGTCGAAGTTGAGGGCCTCCCCCCAAGGGGTGCGGTACTTGTCGGTAAAGTAGGGGCCAAAGTCCCGCAGGTAGTTCCCCTCCGGCCCCAGGTGGTTGTAGACCACGTCCAAAATGACAGCCAGGCCCTGCTGGTGGCAGGCATTGACCAGCGCCTTCAGGCCCGCTGCTCCTCCATAGCTGACCTGCACGGCATAGGGGTAGACGCCGTCATAGCCCCAGTTGCGCTCCCCCGGAAACTGGGCCACCGGCATGAGCTCCAGCACGTTGACCCCCAGCTCCACCAGTTGCGGCAGGCGGGGGATCAGGGCGGCAAAGGTGCCCTCCGGGGTAAAGGTGCCTACATGCAGCTCGTAGAGGATCCACTGGGAGAGCGGGATCCCCTTCCAGGCTTGATCCTGCCAGTCGAAGTGGGGATCCACCACCCGCGAAGGGCCATGGACGCCGTAGGGCTGGCAGCGGGAAGCCGGATCCGGCCGCTCCACCACCCCCCCTGAGGTGTGCAGGCGGTAGAGGTAGTCCACTGGCCCCGGCGGGATCCCCTCCACTTCACCCTGCCAGTAGCCCTGCTCATCTTGGGCCAGAGGGATGACCTGTTGGAAAGGGCTGATGATTTTGAGCTCCACGTGTTCGACCAAGGGCGCCCACACCGAGAAGCGGTAGTGGCCCTGGCCACAGGGATAGGCGCCAATCCGTTCGACCTGGGAACGCTGAGAGGAAGGGGAACCCTGAAGCACGAAACCCACCTGCACAACTCGGCTTCCACTATAGCGAGGCTTGCTCCCTCAGACATTTGAGGCTCAGGTCTTGGGGTGGGTTGCCGACTCTTCCCTCTGCCATAGTGGAATTGGCCTTTCGCTGCTCCGTCCCTATGTTTAACTACCCGCCCAGCCATCCGGATCCCACCGTTGTCGATGTCTACCATGGGCAGCCGGTGCCGGATCCCTATCGCTGGCTGGAAGATCTGGATTCTGAGCAGACGCGGGCCTGGATCGAGGCGCAAAACCGGCTAACTTTTGACTATCTGCAGCGGATCCCGGCGCGGCAGCGGCTCCTGGAGCGCCTGACCCAACTTTGGAACTACGAAAAATACAGCCAGCCCTTCAAAGAGGGCGGCCGCTACTTCTACTTCAAAAACGACGGCCTGCAAAACCAGAGCGTTCTCTATACGCAAGAGAGCCTGGAGGGCGAAGCCCGGGTTTTGCTGGATCCCAACACGTTTTCGGAAGACGGCACTGTAGCCCTCTCAGGCATTGCCATCAGCCGCGACGGGCGCTACCTAGCCTATGGCCTCTCCCGCTCCGGCTCCGACTGGCAGGAGTGGAAGGTGCGGGACATCGAAACTGGAGAAGACCTGCCGGATCACCTGCGCTGGATTAAGTTCTCTGGGGCCAGCTGGACACTGGATGGGCAGGGATTTTTCTACAGCCGCTACGACGAGCCACCCCCCGGCAGCGAGTACGAAAGTACCAACTACTTCCAAAAGCTCTACTACCACCGCCTCGGCACCCCCCAGTCGGAAGATGTCTTGATCTATCACCGCCCCGACCAAAAAGAGTGGGGCTTTGCTGGCGGGGTTACCGAAGATGGCAACTACCTCATCATCTCCGTCTGGCGGGGCACGGATCCCAAAAACCTCCTCTTCTACAAAGACCTACGGGATCCCAACTCGCCGGTGGTGGAGCTCATTTGCGAGTTCCAGGCCGAGTACAGCTTTGTTGGCAACGACGGCTCCCGCTTTTGGCTGCTGACGGACTTCCAGGCTCCGCGGCGGCGACTGGTGGCCCTTGATCTCGACAACCCAGGGCACCTGCAAGAGGTGATCCCTGAGGCTGAGGAGACCCTGCAAGGGGTTAGCCTCATCCACAATCAATTTGTTGCCTTCTACCTCAAAGACGCCCACACCCAGATCAAGACCTTTGCCCTAGACGGCACCTACCTGGGGGAGATCCCTCTGCCAGGGCTGGGATCCGCCAGCGGCTTTGCTGGCAAGCGCTACGACACTGAGACCTTCTACACCTTCACCAGCTTCACCACCCCGCCCACCATCTACCGCTACGACTTCACCACTGGCAGGAGCACCCTCTTTCGCCAGCCCCAGGTGGATTTCGATCCCCACGCCTATGAGGTGCAGCAGGTGTTCTACGCCAGCAAAGACGGCACCCGCATTCCCATGTTCCTTGTCCACCGCCGCGGCCTAGCGCGGACAGGGGATCACCCCACCCTGCTGTACGGCTACGGCGGCTTCGGCATCTCTCTGACCCCCAGCTTCTCGGTGGGCCTGGTGGCCTGGTTGGAGATGGGAGGGGTTTACGCCCAGCCCAATTTGCGCGGCGGCGGCGAATATGGGGAAGCCTGGCACCAGGCGGGCACCAAGCTCAACAAGCAAAAGGTCTTTGACGACTTCATTGCCGCGGCTGAGTGGCTAATCGCCCATGGCTACACCAATCCCTCCAAGTTGGCCATCGCCGGCGGCAGCAACGGCGGCCTCTTGGTGGGGGCCTGCCTGACCCAAAGGCCGGATCTCTTTGCCGCGGCCCTGCCCGCTGTGGGGGTGTTCGACATGCTGCGCTTCCACAAGTTCACCATCGGCTGGGCCTGGGTCTCCGAGTACGGATCCCCGGACAACCCCGAGGAATTCAAGGCCCTCTACGCCTATTCCCCCCTGCACAACCTCAAACCCGGCACCGCCTATCCCGCCACCCTGATCACCACCGCGGATCACGACGACCGGGTGGTGCCGGCCCACAGCTTTAAGTTTGCTGCTGCCCTGCAGGCGGCCCAGGGGGGATCCCAGCCCATCCTCATTCGCATCGACACCAAAGCCGGCCATGGGGCTGGCAAGCCCACCAGCAAGCTCATTGAAGAGACCGCCGACCGCTGGGCCTTTTTGGTGCAGGTGCTGGGAATCCAGACAGACTAGCGATGCTGCGCCGGCACAGCCCTAGGCCCCAGGCCCACCCGACCGGCATAAACGGCTGCTTCCCCCAGCTCGTCTTCGATGCGGAGCAGTTGGTTGTACTTGGCAATGCGCTCGCTGCGGCAGAGGGATCCGGTTTTGATCTGGCCGGCGCGGGTGGCCACCGCCAGGTCGGCGATGGTGGTGTCTTCTGTTTCGCCGGAGCGGTGGCTGATGATGGTGCGAAAGCCCGCCTGAACGGCCAGTTGCACGGTTGAGACGGTCTCCGTCAGCGTGCCAATCTGGTTGAGCTTGATCAAAATGGCGTTGGCGGCGCCGCTGTCGATGCCTTTCTGCAGCCGGGCTGGGTTGGTCACAAACAGGTCGTCCCCCACCAGTTGCACCCGCGATCCCAGCCGAGCAGTCATGGCCTGCCAGCCGGCCCAATCTTCCTCCGCCAGCCCATCCTCTAGAGAGACGATGGGGTAGTTGGCCAGCAGTTGTTCGTAGTAGTCCACCATCTGCTCAGCACTGCGGGCTTTGCCCTCAAAGTGGTACTGTCCATCCTGCAGCAGCTCGTTGGCGGCCACGTCCAAGGCCAAGGCAATGTCTTCCCCCGGCTTGTAGCCCGCCCGTTCAATGGCCGTCATCAACAGATCCAGAGCCGCTGCGTTGGAGGGGAGATCGGGGGCAAACCCGCCTTCGTCCCCCACCCCAGTGGACAGCCCCTTCTGCCGCAGCAGTTGTTTTAGCGCTGCAAACACCTCCGCCCCATAGCGCAGCGCCTCGCGAAAGCTAGGTGCCCCGCTAGGCACCAGCATGAACTCTTGGATATCGAGGTTGTTATCGGCGTGGGCACCGCCGTTGAGTACATTCATCAGGGGTACCGGCAGCAGGTTGGCAAAGGGTCCACCCAGGTACCTGTACAAGGGCAGACCCACTGCACTAGCAGCCGCCTTAGCCGTGGCCAAAGAGACCACCAAGATGGCGTTGGCTCCCAGTTGCGACTTGTTGGGGGTGCCATCCAGATCGATCATCAACTGGTCGATGCGGGCCTGGTTGAGGGCATCTTCTCCCTGCAGCTCCGACTGGATGGGGCCAAGAATGTTTTCCACCGCCCTCAGCACGCCCTTGCCGCCGTAGCGCTTGGGATCCCCGTCCCGCAGCTCATGGGCCTCAAAAGTGCCGGTTGAAGCACCACTGGGCACCTGGGCCAAGCCGGTGGCCCCATTGGCCAGGCCCACCAAAGCTTCTAGGGTCGGTTGCCCACGGGAGTCGAGAATCTCATGGGCGGTAATCCACTCGATGGCCGTTTCCACAGTTGCACCTCAGCAATTGGCTAGACAGTTCTGGCCAAAGCCAGATTGCCAATAGACTAGTGGATTTTCGCCCCCGGATCCCTTTGGCTTCCGGAAAACTTTAACGGGCACAGGCGGCACCGCTCTCTCGGCCTGGGCCGCGCATGGGCTCAGAGCGCCTGAGCTGTTGGCTGTTGAGGTGCTTTCCAAGGGGTTGTTTCGCCACCCGCTTGCGGGGACAATGGCTGGGATCCAACTAGACCGGCGGGAAAAGCCAGAAAGCTCGCTGCCCAAAGAGAGGCCAATCCCAGCATGAACATCTGGAGAAGACGACGCAGCGGACGACGGATAATTGTGAGGTGGCCCAGGTTCTGACTATCTCCTGCAAGCTCAAGGTATCTGCTTTGCAAGCTGTGAAGCGAGAGGCAACCTTGTCTGCTTTTGCACAAGCACTCCTCGCGCCAGCGGGCCGGAGGCCTTACTGGGTCAACCAAAACACGCCAGAGAAGATAGTCAACGCCGTCAAGCTTCAATCTCTTTGCTACCGCGAAATTCGTACCCGCTTTGGGCTATCCAGCAACTTAGCCCAACAGGTATGCAGAAGGTTGGCCGGTGCCCGCAAGGTTGCCCAGCAAAAGAATCGTCCAGTTAAAGCGTTCAAGTCTGGCTTTGTTTTTGTTACCTACGATGCCCGAATCTTCTCTTTCCGTGAGAGGGACTGGACAGTATCGCCGACCACCGTTGAGGGACGCGAGCGTTTTGAGCTGGATGTTGGCTCCTACCAGTGTGGGATGTTAGCAGGCACCAATCCCAAATCGGCCACGCTCATCAAACGCCAAGACGGTTCTTACAGCCTGTTAAGGAATCAAGGGGTACAGTAGCAACACTTAGCAA
>NZ_JANSIR010000114.1:0-515 GCF_047462155.1 Synechococcus sp. OH2 | reverse complement strand
CCATCCCCACCGTCTATACGGTGGGGAATTCCGCACCTTACGTTAAGGGCGGCGCTGCTGGTGGGCTGGGGGCTGCTGCTGGGATCCCTGAGCCAGCAGGTTCAGGTGGACGAGGTGGGTAGGGAAGCCACCTACCCCGCCTTGGCTGCGCCAGGAGTGGCAGATCCGCTGGGCCGATGTCGAGCGCCTCGAACCCCGCTCCACCAACCAAGGGGGCCTGGTGTACTACCCAGCCGAAGGGGGGATCGCGTCCTTTTGCCGATGCGGGTAAGCCGCTTCCAGGAACTGGTGGCGCTGGTGGGTCACCACACCGCAGAGTAGCTTGGTAGCCCCGTACTCAGCGCTCCGCGCCGCTGACGCGAGTAATGCGGGGCGGAAAAGCCTTAGAGCAGCTTTAGCCGCTCACCAATGTGCGGGTCGTTGTCTTGGATCGCCTCAGCGCTAGCATTCCCTGCTGTACAGAAGAAATACAGCCTGTTAATTTAAAATAGGGTACAGGTTTTAAGAGGAAGGAG
>NZ_JANSIR010000113.1:0-599 GCF_047462155.1 Synechococcus sp. OH2 | reverse complement strand
ATATCCCTCCTACCCAAATCCACGCCCATTGCCTTGACGGCGTGCTCCGGTTCTGGTGCCTCAGACTCCACACCAATCTGGATGTAGTAGGAACCAGCCTGGCCTTTGACTAACGTGGCTGCTTTAGGATGAGAGCCTGTGAGCCTGCCCCGCTAGTAGGAGCCAACATCCAGCTCAAAGCGTTCGCGTCCCTCGACGGTGGTCAGCGATACTGTCCAGCCCCTCTCACGGAAAAAGAAGATGCGGGCGTCATACGTGACAAAGCCACCCTTAAACGCTATAACTGAACGGTTTTTCTGCTGAGCAACCTTGCGGGCAGCGGCTAACCTTCTGCCTACCTGTTGTGCCACTCGCGCTAGCGGGACAGAGTCCTTATTGCTGGAGAGACCAAACCGCGCCCGAATCTCGCGGTAGCAAAGAGATTGGAGCTTAATAGCGTTGACTATCTTCTCTGGCGTGTTTTGGTTAACCCAGTTTAATGCTTGTGCAAAAGCATCCAGAGTCGCATCCAGCTTGGCGGCTTGTGACGCAGATACCTTGAGCTTGCAGGAGATACAGCCTGTTAAGGAATCAAGGGGTACAGTAGCAACACTTAGCAA
>NZ_JANSIR010000112.1:51739-54943 GCF_047462155.1 Synechococcus sp. OH2 | reverse complement strand
CATGGCCGCCGACATGGCCTGGATGGCCGATCCGCGGCGAATGGATCCAGAGCGGGTGCTGCCGGGGGTGCAATCTCTGGTCTGTGTGGCCCTCAACTACTACACCCCCATCTGCCACAGTCGGGATCCGGGCAAGGGCAAAATCTCCCGCTATGCCTGGGGGCGGGACTACCACCGCGTGCTGGGGCGGCGGCTGAAGCAGCTCCACCTCTGGATGCAAGCTCAGTTCCCGGATTATCGAGGCCGATTCTATGTGGATACCGGCCCGGTGGCGGAAAAGCCCTGGGCCATGCGGGCGGGCTTGGGCTGGATTGGCAAAAACGGCCTCTTGCTCACCCGCGAGTACGGCTCCTGGGTTTTCCTGGGGGTGATCTTGACAACTCTCCCCCTGCTTCCCGACCGTCCCCATACTGCCCACTGCGGCACCTGCAGCCGCTGCCTGGAAGCCTGCCCCACCCAGGCCATCGTCAGCCCAGGGGTGGTGGATTCCCGCCGCTGCATTGCCTACCACACCTTAGAGAGCCATGCTGAGCGGATCCCTGCCGAAATTGCCCAGAACCTGCACAATTGGGTGGCCGGCTGCGACATCTGCCAAGAGGTCTGCCCTTGGAACCAGCGCTTTGCCCGCCCCAGCCGGATCCCGGATTTTCAGCCTTACCCTTGGAACGTTGCCCCCGATCTCCAAGAACTGGCGCGGCTCGGCGACGAGGAGTTCGACCGCCGCTTCCCCGCCTCTGCCCTGCGCCGCCTCAAGGCCCACCGGCTGCGCCGCAACGCCCAAGCTGCTCTCCGAGCCCATCCCACCTCTGCAGCCTGCAGCAACGATTTGGAAGCCCTCTCTACCTAATTTGGATATCCTTTTCCAACAGGATCTGGGGATCCCTACCCTTGGGCCTGGGCCGGCACCGGAAAACGGTGGGGCTGTTGTCTACGGGCCGGGGACGCAAGCTAGCATACAGGTCTTATCCTCTTTTTTGGGATCCCAGTGCTGGGCTGAAGAGCGTCAGGCGTCCACGCCCTAGCACCTCCTATTGGTTTCCCCTCTTCTTAGACCCTAACCCTGCATGGATAACGATTACGAAGACTACTACCCCGGCTACCGGCAGGCCAACAGCTACAACCTACTGCAATCTGGGTGGAAGCCCCTGTACCGCCATTTCGATGCCGAGTATTTCTGGCAACTGGCGATGCGGGATCCCTGGGCGTTGGCCGAGAAATTTTTGGATGTGTGCAGCGATGTTGCCAATGCGGTAGGACGTAGAGAGTACAGCCCGCTGGCCAACTTTCTCAACTTATTTTCAGAGAACACCCGTTACGAGATCGAAGAGTTTTGGAATAGCATCACCCCACCTCTGCCCGGCCCCGACTATACAGTATTTCAAGATCAGCTCTCCACGGAGACGCCGATTCGGCAGCAGGTGAGCCGCGATCAAATTCCCATCGATTACGTTTTAAGGCGCCTGCAGGAAATGACCGTTCTCAGAGTTTTGGCGCATCTGGGGCGACCGGCGCAGATCGTGCAATTCTATATGGAGCGCTACTTCTACTATCCGGTCGAGCGTTTCAGCAGTTGGGAGGAAATCAGCAGCCCGGGCACCACCTATGCCTTCTGGCCAGAGCACCAGATTTGGCTGCAAGTTCAGACCGCCTATCACAACCGTCGCCGCTACACCCTGCTGGGCGTGGATCTCAGGCCCTTAATTCGCAAGGTTACTTACAATCTGGCGGTGATGGTGAGCGGCTACCAAAGCCGGATCGGGCAAGTCTACAGCCCCTATCCAATCAGTTCTTTTCCCGCTGAAATTCAGGCCTTTACCGATCAAGTGCAACAGCAGATTCTACAGCAGGAGCGATTGGCGGTCTTGGTGCACGGGATCCCAGGTACGGGTAAAACGGCCTGGACGCAAGCGGTGGCCCACGAGCTGCTGGTGCCCCTGGGCTATGTGGTGTTTATCTTGGATCACGAAGCCGTACAGGAGTTCATCGCGCCCCCCTACCTGGAGCGGGTCTGCTTGATCATCAACGAAGCCGATAACCTCGCCCAAGACCGAGCCAGCGAGGTGGCCCAGCAGAGCACCAAAACCGAACGCATCCTCAGCCTGCTGGATGGCACCCTTCACCAAAGCGTGCTCGATCCCGATTATCTCGACTGCAGGCAGAGGCTGGTGGTGTTGATGACCTGCAACACGACCGAGCGCCTGGATCCGGCCGTTTTGCGCAAAGGGCGGGTGGACTTGATCCAAGAGTTTACCCACCGCTTTGTTTGAGCTGTTTCGGCATCTACCCGGTTTAGCCGCTGGGGCCACCCTTCGATTTGGGTCGGGCTTGGGTGGGCTAGGTAGCCCGCAGTTGAACCGGCATGACCAAATACCAGAGGCGCGTCGCTCCAATTGGCTTCCAGATGGCCGGCTGAGTGGCGCCGTTCAGCTCCAGGCTCACCTGCTGCGTATGAAACACCTTAAGGGCCTCCAGCAGGTAGCGCACATTAAAAGCCAGCTCCAGGTCAGGGCCGGACATCTGTACCGGCAGAGATTCCTCGCCGCTGCCCACATCGGGCGCCTCGGTGCTGATGCGTAGGGTTTGGGTTGCCTCAGAAAGGTTGAACTTGATGATGTCGTTCCGCTGGGCAGCAAACACCCCCACCCGCTCCAAGGACTCGATCAAAGGCCGACGCTCCAGGGTTACATGCCGCTCAAATTGCCGCGGGATCAGGCGGTTGTAGTCGGGGTACTGGCCCTCCAAAAGGCGGCTGGTAATCCGCTGCTGGCACTGAGTGCCGCCGGCGCCCAAAATAAATTGCACCTGCGACCGGTCAAACCGCAGTTCCACTGCAGAAGCGGCCGTCTGGGCAGCGAGGATGCGCTCCACCTCTCGTAGAGTCCGAGCGGGAATGGTGAAATCCAGTTTTGTCCCCCCAGCAGCCAAATCAACTGGGATCCCTTCGGCCTCCACCTGAACCATCGCCAGGCGATGTCCATCGGTGGCTGCAAACTCCAGCCGCGGCGGATCCCCGGTTAAGAGCTTGACATGTACACCCGTAAGCACTTGCTTGGTGTCATCACCGGAAGCGGCAAAGAGGGTTTGGCCAATCCCTTGCAGCAAGCTCTCGATGGGCAGCTCAAGGATCTGGGCGGCCAAGCTCTCCTCCTCAGCATCGGCAGTGCGGAGCGCTATCTCGGGCAAGGTGGGATACTCTTCCGCAGG
>NZ_JANSIR010000112.1:40807-51631 GCF_047462155.1 Synechococcus sp. OH2 | reverse complement strand
CGCGTAGCTGGTACTGTCCGGCGGCCGATGTAAGGGTCACAGCAGCGCTCTCCGGAGCTTGGCTAACACCGATCGGGCCGCTGGGCAGGCGGCTGACGATGTCGCTGAGCAGCTTGGCCGGCAGCGTGGTGCGACCGGATCCCTTCACCTCGGCCTCGAACTCGCTGCGAATGCACAAGTTTAAGTCAAAGGCCGTCAGAGCAACTCGCTGTGCCTCTGCGCTTGCCTCTACCAGCACGTTGGCCAAAACCGGCAGGGCAGGACGGCTGGCAACGGCTCGGCTAACTGCAGCAAGGTGATGGCTGAGCGCAGCTTGCTCACAGGTGAAGCAAAGACCGCCGGCAGGTAGATCGACAGCCTCGCTGAAAGACTCTGTCCCGTTGACGGGAAAGGGATACCCAGAGCTGCCGTCGCGCGGGGCAGACGCGGGCGAGCTGGCTTCGACTTCCCAATCCACAGGACGTTGAGCTTGCACCATTGGGGACTTGCGAGCTGAATATGCCTATCCTACACCGCCTGCTTCCCACGGATCCCTCCCTGCCCAGACGAGTTTTGCAAAAAAATTTTCTTCGCGCGCGCAGGATAAAGTTAAAAACCACGATCCCTACCCAATTTAATTTTTTGATCTAGTAGTAGTAGGGGCTGTGGAAACTGTGGAAATTGATCGGAAAAGCCTTGCGCCACAAGCTTTTGATCGTATTCCCCACCTGTGGAAAAACTGTGGATAACTTGGCCAATTTTCCACAAGGTATAAATACTCTGTGGATAACTCGGGGGGTTTTTCCACAAGTTTTCCACAGATTTTTGGAGTTTTCCACAAGTTTTCCACAGGCCGAGAGGATAAAAATGTTGTTATTCCCTGACAAATTCATAAAACTTAACACACAACCGGTGTAGGATGCCCTAGTCTAGTATTCCGCTGCTCTAAATGTGGCCTGGGGATCCCATGAAGGCTGGGGGCGGCCTTTGGGGGGTTTCCACAGGTTTTCCACAGGTTGCTTGGGAAAACCGTGGTAGCCTTTGGCTAGCTGGGCCCGCCAGACCAAAAGTCCGCATCGAGCTCAGGTGCGGCGGAAGCTGCTGGTCGCGAGCTCCCGTTTGGCAAGGTTACTGTCACTTCAGCTTCAGCCAGGGCAGTTTGCCTATGCTCAACTGCCCATAGCCAGACAGGGTCGCTTCTCCAGAAGCGTGGATGCCTTGTTTCAAGATGAAAACAACCGTTTGCAAACGGCAGTCAAAGGCCAATTGGCTACTGCCCAGCCGTTAGGGCAAAAGGATCCCCTGCTCAATTTCGGAGTTTGAGTCTTCAGTTACTTCTTCCGGCTGCAGCGGGGCCTCTTGGCAGCGCTCCATGGCCTGAAGTAGAAGGGCTTCCCCTTCTTGCAAGGTTTCGATGCGGCAGAGAAGGGCGCGAAACTGAGAGGCACCGGTAAAATCCTTGATGTACCAGGTCATGTGCTTGCGGGCCTGACGGATGCCACGTTCTCCCTTATACTCCCAGAGGCCTCGCAAGTGTTCTAAAGCCATTTGAATCCGATCCAGGGGGGTAGGAGCTGGTCTTTCTTGGCCGGTTTTCAGGAAGTAATCGATTTGCCCCACTAGGAAGGGGTAGCCCATGGTGCCGCGGGAGCACATCACGCCGTCGGCGCCGGTTTCCTCCAGACACTTCACCGCTGCAGCGGCCGAGAAAATATCCCCATTGGCGATTACCGGAATGCGCAGATGCTCTTTGACGCGGCGAATCCAATCCCAACGGGCTTTGCCGTTGAACCCCTGAGCCCGTGTCCGGCCATGCAAAGTCAGCAATTGCGCTCCGGCCTCCTGCAGCCGGTAGGCAAAATCCAGGATGTTGATCTCCTGATCCGACCAACCCAGGCGAGTTTTCACTGTTACGGGCACGGACACAGCCTTAGCCACCGCTTCCACAATCCGGGCTGCCGTGTCCGGCTCCCGCAGCAGGGCAGAGCCACCGCCGTTTCTGGTAATCTTGTTTACTGGGCAGCCCATGTTGATATCTACCAAGGTCGCCCCTTCATCTACCGCCATGCGAGCTGCTTCCGCCAAAAAGTGAGGTCGGCAGTCGAACAACTGAATGCCGATGGGCTGCTCCCCCTCGCCCACTTCCATGATGCGGGGTAGCTCGCGGGCATAGTGCAACCCCGTCGCGTTCACCATTTCGGTGTAGACCAAGCTTTGCGGGGCAAAGCGGCGTACCAGCCCCCGAAACACTTTGTCGGTTACTCCCGACAGGGGTGCCTGAAAGACACGACTGAAAATCTTCACCCCACCAATCTCAAGGGGTTGGGCCATTCGAGCTTGCAATTGCGGCGAAAGCTGCAGGCTCATCGGGATCCGGAGAAAGCAACCAGCAACTTATCCTTCTTTGTTGACAAAGTAAAGAAGACCCAGGATGCGCGCCCGTTTGATGGCAGTAGACAGCTCCCGCTGCTGCTTGGCGGTCAGGCCGGTGATGCGGCGGGGCAGAATTTTGCCTCGCTCGGTTACAAATTTCTTGAGCAGCTCAACATCGGTGTATTTGATCGGCTCTCCCGGCTTGATGGGAGACAGGCGGCGACGAGCGTAAACCATAGGTCAGGAGAACGGTAAAGCGGCTTGAACTACTTGATCTCTTTATGGACGGTGTGGCGGTTGCACTTGGGGCAGAATTTCTTAAGCTCCAAGCGGGCCGTGGTGTTACGGCGATTTTTGGTGGTGGTGTAGCGGTTCACCCCTGGAGAACGCTTGTTGACGTTGGTGCGGCACTCCGTACACTCCAGGGTAATGATGATGCGAGCACCCTTTGCTTTGGCCATAGTGGATCCCAAGGTGGAGGAAGTAAAAGCACTTGAGAACCCCCAACCCCAGGGGTTGAGGCTGGAGGTGGGTTCACCTCGTAAGCGCGATCACCAATTATCCAACTTTTCTTTGACGGAATCAACCCAGTTTTTGACTTGCTTGCCGGTTTGTTGTCTTAGGCTGCGGGTGTTTCGATCCACGTCCTTGCTCAGGCGCTGCATCTGCTGGGAAAGATCGCGCACTGCCTCGTTGCGTTGGGCTTGGCGCAACAGCTCGCGAGCGGCGGACTTGACGTCCTCGGCGGCGTCCCCCTCCAGGATGTCCTGCAGCAACCGCAGGGCTTTCTTATCTAAGTGGTAACCCTGCTCCGATTCCACCACCAGGGTGCGCCCGGCGCGGTCGTGGATGCTCTGGCGTTTTTCCTTGTCGAAGAAGGCAAACAGCCCATCGGCCGCCAGGGGCACCAGCAGGGCTTCTGTGAGCACAAATAGGGAGAGCACCCCCTCGCGGGCCAGGGAGCGAACCAGGTGGGGTGGGGCCTCGGTTTCGGGATCCAAGGTTTTGAGGTTCAGCAGCCATTTGCCAAGGCTTTGGCCAGCGGGGCGGGATTGGAAGTAGCCGCGGTTCACCAGCCAGGTGGCGAAGAAGGCGATGTAGCCGGTCATGTCCACGGCGCCCGCATCGGCTCCCACCAGAGAAGCCAAGCCCTGCGCCAGGTAGGAGACCCCCAGCCCCAGCCCAAAATCCAGGGCAAAGGCCCCGATCCGTTTGCCCCAGGGGGCCAGTTTGGGCAGGTTTTCCTCGGCCTGGGGCGAGCTGGCTGCTTGGGAAGCCGGTCGCTCTGCTTGTACAGGAGGCAAGGAGGTTGCCGGGGGCAAGGCGCTGAAAGCTTGCCACTCGCTGGCGTTTTGATCCAGTTGCTTAGTTTTGGGCCGCTCTGGAAATGGAGGCCGTTCAGGATAGGGTCTGGGATCCGTCATCGCAGGTTGAGGCTGTCAGTCCTATCATTCTAGCTAGCAAGGCGGGTCTAGACCCCCACCGGCAGGGGAGCAGGGCTGCGGCGCGGGATCGCGTAGGTCATCCGATCCCGGGCCAGGATTGTGTTGGGAAAAATCGCTTGAGCTTCCGCCAGCAAGTCTTCTAGGGTGATGGGAGCTTCGGGGGTGTAGCGGGGACTGAAGTGGGTGAGGATGAGGGTCTGGGCCTTGGCTTCGGCGGCCACCCGCGCAGCCATGGCGGCAGTGGAGTGCTTGGCGCGCTGGGCCAGTTCGCGATCCGCTTCGGCGTAGGTGGCCTCGTGGATGACCAGGTCAGCAGCACGGGAGAGATCGACGGCGTTGCGGCAGAAGATGGTGTCGGTGCAGTAGGAGAACTTGCGCCCTGGGATGGGATCCCCCACATAATCTCGTCCGTGGAAGTGGCGGCCCTGCCAGAAGATGGATTGCCCGGCCTTGAGCTGGCCGTAGAGGGGGCCGGGCGGGATCCCGTCTGCCTGAGCCTTGGCCACGTTAAAGGTGCCTGGCCGATCCTGTTCCACCACGCGGTAGCCGAAGGCGGGCACCCGGTGATCCAGGGGCGCGCAAAAAACCCAATATTCTGGATCCTGAAGAATGAGACCTGTTTCTACGGTGTGAACCCGGAAGGAATAGGGGATCCGCGTCTCGCTGTAGCGCAGCACCGCCTTCAGGTACTCTTCCAGGCCGGGGGGGCCGTAGATGTCGATGTGTTGGGGGGTACTGCCCAGGCCACAGGAGGCCAACAGCCCCGGCAGGCCGTAGATGTGATCCCCGTGCATGTGGGTGATGAAAATGCGGCGCAACTGGCTGGGGCGCAGCTCGTCCAGCCGCAACAGTTGGTGTTGGGTGCCCTCGCCACAATCAAACAGCCACCATTCCGACCGCTGCGGAAACTGCACCGCCACGCCAGAGACATTGCGCTGGCGGGTGGGCATGCCGGAGCTGGTGCCCAAGAAGGTAACACGAATGGCGTTGGGATCCGTCACAAGGGCAGAACGGTAAAGTTGAAGGAATGGGATCCCTAGCTTATCAACTGTTCCTGCCGCGCGCAGGGAAAAGGCGGCCCAAAACCCTTGTTAGGATGAAAAGTAAGTGTCAGCTTTCCCGCCATGATCACCTTGACCGAGAGCGCCATCCAAGAGCTAAAACGCCTGCGCAGCAAGTACGAGAAGGAGGGATCCCAGCCCATCCTACGGCTGGGGGTCAAGCCCAGCGGCTGCTCTGGCCTCTCTTACGTGATGAACTTCGAGCCCCAGGCCAACCCTGATGACCATACCTTTGACTTTGGCGATATTCGGGTGGCAGTGGATCCCTTGAGCATGACTTTGATCCAGGGCCTCACCGTCGACTTTTCCGAGGATCTGTTGGGGGGCGGTTTCAAATTCAAGAACCCCAACGCGGTGGCTAGCTGTGGCTGCGGCACTTCCTTTGCCACCGCCGAAACTGCCGCTGCCGTCGGCCATTGATCACATCCTGCCGGACGACTCTAGGCTGGGCAGGCGGAGTACAAAACACGTCCACCCGTCCTCGCTGCTGACTCGAACGTGGCCCTGCAGGTATTCCACCCACTGCTTCACCAAAGCCAACCCCAGGCCGCTACCTGGCTGGGCCCAGGGATCCGCAGTGGGCACGCGGTAGAAGCGCTCAAAGAGGCGGGGCAGATGTTCCGGCTCGATCTGAGCGCTGTTGCCGATCTTAAACTCAACCCCTCCAGGGATTGGCTGAACCCCTAGACGGATCGTGCCACCTGGCTGGGTAAACTTGCAGGCATTGTCCAGCAGTTCTTTGAGGATCTGGGTCAGGAGCTGCGGATGGCTGTAAAACCGCCAGGGGGAGGGGGGCAGATCCACCACCTGCAGCGTGAGGGAGCGGGCCTGGGTGCATTGCTGCGCTGACTCGATCAAGCTGTGCCAGAGGTGGGGCAGGTCAATAGCTGCAACGGCAGAGCCCAGGTCTTTCCCTTCCAGGCCCTGCAGATCCAACAGGCGGTTGATGAGCTGGATTTCGGCCTCGCACTCCTGCAGGGCAATGTCCCGGTATTGCCGCTGCTTCTCGTTGAGGGGGGTGCGGCCCAGGAGTTCCAGGGCTAGCTTGATCTTGGTCAAAGGCGTGCGCAGCTCGTGGGAGACCGTGGCCAGAAAGTGGTCTTTGAGGCGGTTGAGCTGCTCCAGATCTGCCACCTGGCAGGCCAGTTGGGCGGTGCGCTCCTGCACCTTGGCTTCCAGTTCCTGGTTAAGCTGCTGCAGACGGCGCTGGGCCTGGTTGGCTTGCAGCAAGTGGCGTAGGCGCCGCTTCAAAACCGACCAGTGGATGGGCTTGGGGATGTAGTCGCTGGCACCGGCGGCAAAGGCCTCACTGACAAAGGCTTCGTCTTCTAAAGCGGTGACGATTAAAATTGGCATGTCGGGGTTTTGGGCGTGGAGGCGACGGCAGCACTCAAACCCATCCAGATCCGGCATCACCGCATCCAGGAGCACCATGTCCGGCTGATGGCGGCTTACGACTTCTAGACAAGCCAAGCCGCTGTCCGCTTCTACAACTTGGTAGCCTTCCCGCTCCAGGGCATAGCGAGCCAAAAGCCGCTGGCTGGGATCATCGTCGGCAATCAGCAGCAGTGGCTTTTCCTCGGCTCCAGAGAAGCTCCCTCCCCGCCGATCTGACATAGGCTTGGCATTAAGCTTCTGCATGGGTACTGGCAACAGGAGAAGGCCCAGACGCGGCAGCCGATAACTCCAGGGTAACTCGCTGGTACTCGGCTTCCAACCGTTGCAAGGCCTGCTTCAGGGTATCCCAGTTTACAAAAGCGGGAGAGGGGTGGCGAGAGAGGTTCTCCAGCTCCTGACACATCTGAGCTAGCGACTTGGCCCCCAGGGTGCTGCTGCTGCCCTTGAAGCGGTGGGCCAGTTGGGCCACGGTTTGGGCATCTTGCCGCTCCAGAGCCTGGCGCAGGGATCCCAGCAGGGCCTGGCTGTCTTGCTGGTAGGTTTGCACCATCTCCTGCCAGTCTTCGGGGGATCCCAGCATGCTGCGTAGGCTGGCCAGGGTGTCGGGATCCAAGGCTGGCTCCGGTTTTTCTTCCTTGCAAGAAGAAGAGATTTCCTGCAAAGCGCGCTCCAGCACAGCCGGCTGCAGGGGCTTGGTCAGGTAGCCGTCGACGCCGGCGGCCTCGGCAGCAGCACGGCTTTCCAGGAAAGCGTCGGCGGTGAGGGCAAGGATGCGCGGCTGGCGATCTGGGGGAAGTTCGCTGCGGATGCGGCGGGTGGCGGCCAGGCCGTCCAGCTCCGGCATGTGCAGATCCATCAAGACCAGGTCGTAGGCGCGCAGTTGCAGCGCCTGCAGAGCTTCCAGGCCGTTGGCCACGATGTCCGGCTGATAGCCCAGCCGCTCCAGCATTAGGCGGATGACTTTTTGGTTGACGGGGTTGTCCTCGGCTACCAAGATGTGCAACGGGCAGCGGCTGGCCAAAGGCAGCGGGGGCTCCAAGTTGGAAGTAACGGCAGGCACTTTTTCCTGGCAAAGCAGAGCCCGCAGTTGCGAGGCCTTGACCGGCTTGCTCAGGGCAGGAAAAGAGCCAGAGCTTGCCAGAGCCGCGCTGCGGGCCACCAGCAGCAAAGGCCTCAGGGGAGGCTGCTCCTGCTGCAGAACTTTGGCCAGGGCCAGTCCATCGCCATCAGGCAGGCTGGTATCCACCAGGGCCAGCTCAAAGGTCTGGGCCTTGGCCAGGGCTTGGGCTTCTGCTGCAGAGCTGCAGGCCGTTACCTGCATCCCCCAGGCCTGGAGCAGGCGAGCCAGGAGCTGCCGTTGGCTGGCGTTGTCTTCCACCAACAAAACCCGCTTGCCGGCTAGAGCAGCATCGAGGGCTGGGGCTGCCAAGAGGGCCGGATCCGGAACACGCAGCGGGACACGGAAACCAAAGGTGGATCCCTGGCCCGGCTGGCTTTGCACCCAGATCTCTCCGCCCATCAGTTGACAGAGGCGCTGGCTGATGGCCAAACCCAGGCCCGTGCCGCCGTAGCGGCGGCTGATGGAGCTGTCCACCTGGCTGAAAGGCTTGAAGAGGCGATCCTGCTTTTCCGGCGGGATGCCGATGCCGGTGTCTTGCACCTGGAAGCTCACCCACTGCTCCTGGGCCTCGACGCTTACCACCACTTCTCCCTGCGGGGTGAACTTGATGGCGTTGCTGAGGAGATTGGCCAGGATCTGGCGCAGGCGGTTGGGATCCCCCACCAGGCTGGCTGGCAAGCTGGGATCCACCCAGGCCACCAGCTCCAGATCTTTGCTCTGGGCTTGGGCGGCCATGAGGTCCAAGAGCTCCTCCATGAGCTGGGGCAGGGAAAAGGGCGTTTCCTCCAGCTCCAATTTCTGAGACTCGATCTTGGAGAAATCCAAAATGTCGTTGATGAGGCTGAGCAGCACCTCGCTGCCGTAGCGGATGGTCTGCACCCAATCCCGCTGCTGCGGATCCAGGGGGGTATCTAGCAACAGGCTGGCCATGCCCATGATGGCGTTGATGGGCGTGCGGATCTCGTGGCTCATGGTGGCCAAGAATTCGCTCTTGGCGCGGTTGGCCGCCTCGGCAGCTTCCATAGCCGCCTTCATCTGCTCTTCCGTCTGCTTGGCCAGGGTGATGTCCCGCCCGGCGGCGTAGGCCAGGGATCCCGCCAGAGAGGCGCGCCATTCGATAAAGCGGTAGCTGCCGTCTTGGGTGCGGTAGCGGTTGACTAAGCCATCCAGGCGTCCTTCTTGCAGCAGCTTTTGCATCGCCTTCTGCGTGGCCGGCAGATCTTCCGGGTGCACCCATTCCCAAAAGGGGTGCTGCTGCAGCTCCTCGAGGGAACGGCCCAGAACAGTCTCCCAAGCAGGGTTGAGGCGGCGAAAATACCCCTGCTCGTCGGCAATGCAGAGCAAGTCCAAAGCTACCGAGAAGAATTGCTCCAGCTCTGCTTCGGCCTGCTTGCGGGCGGTGATATCGACGGCGGTAAACACCCAGCAAGGGATCCCGCGCAGCACCAGCGGCTGGACGAAGACGTCTTCCCAAAACTCCCGGCCATCCCGCCGTTGCCAGTGCCACTCAAAGCGGGCAGATCCCTGAGAGCGAGCTTGCTCCAGGTAGGGCTGCAGCGAGAACCCCCTTCCCTGCAGGGCCTGGCGATAGGGGGACTGCTCCAAAACGTCGAAGGCCCGCAGCTCCTCCAGGCTGGGAAATCCATAGGCGGCAAGGGCGCGCGGATTAGCCTCCAAGATCTCGCCCGTTTCGGCATGGCGAATGAGGATGGCCACGGCAGCATTTTCAAACAGGGCGCGGAACTTCTGCTCGCTCTCCTGCAGGGCTTGCTGTGCCTGCACCCGCTCCGTGATGTCGCGAATGATGAGCACCACTTCCTGCGCATTCAGAGGGGCAATGCGCACCTCCTCGTGGCGCACCTCGCCATCGATTTCCAGGCTTTGCTCATAGCGCTGCAGGGTTTGGGTGGCCAGGGCTTGGCGAATATAGGCAAGCCGCCGCTCCGCCAGGTCTGGGGGCAGGAGTTCGTGGGGTGAGCGCCCCAGGTAAGTTTCTGGCAAGCCGTAGGGCCGCACCTCCCCCCCACAGCTCACTCCCAGGCAAACGCCCTGGCTATCGAGGTGAAAGATGAGATCCGGGATGGCCGCCAGAATGGCCCTTTGTTTTTCCTCGGCCACTTTGAGCTCTAGCTCAGCCCGCTTGCGCTCTGTGATGTCCCGCACCAAGACGTAGAGCTTCTCGCTGCCGTGGGCAACGATACAGGCCCTGCGATACTGCTTGACTCCTGGCTGGGGCTCAATCTCGTACTCCAGGTATTCGGCGGTCTGGTTGGCCAGAGCCCGCTTCCCCAGAGCCTCGTATTCCTCCCGCAAAGCAGGAGGCAAAATCTCCTGAACCCGGCGGCCAATGTAGTCCTGAGGGGGGTGCAGAGTGGCGAAGTAGCGGGACGGCTTGCAGTCGAGGATGCGACCGTCGGCAGCAATCTCCAAAATCATGTCTGGGATTGCCTCGTAGAGGGCGCGATAGCGGGACTCGCTTTCCTGCAGCGCCTGCTCTCTCTCAACCTGCTCGCTGATGTTGCGGCTGGTGATGAGGATCCCATCCCCCACCGGCACCACCTGGTGGTGGAGCCAACGGGCCCGCAAGCCCGGCTGGCCGGAGATGGGAAACTCCTCTTCCAGGGGGATGCGGGTTTCCACCACCCGCTTGTATTTTTCAAAAAAGCCAGCCGTGCGGTTGATGGGCAACAGCTCGCACAGCCTTTGGCCGAGGATCTCCTCCCGGCGGCGGGAAATCAGCTCCTCCCCCTTGGCGTTGACATCGACGAAGACAAAGTCCACAATCTCGCCGGTAAAAGGATCCCGCACCGCCTCCAACAGATAGATGGCATCCAGGCTGGCTTCCAGCGCTGCGCGGAAACGGGCCTCCGGGCTGGAAGTTGCCAGCGATCCCTTGAAAATGAGCTTGAAAACTCTCTTAAAGAGAGGGATCCGCCGCCGGAGCCAGCCAAGCCCTAGAAGTGCTCCGAGAACCAAAACAATCCCCCCAAGCATAAAGCTGGCCCAGCCCGGCAGCATTATCTCTATCCCCAGCTCTTTTCTGGTGGCGGCTGCTTCCAGCTTATCTTCTGGTTTCCGCAGAATCGCTCAGTTAAGTTGCGGAAAAAAGCTGCCCTACCCTGCCCTGGGAAAAAGCTTTTGGCAAAGGAGGAAACCATGGAAGCTAGCCTTAACGGGGGCGCCAGCGGCAGTAGAGTTTTTCCAGATCTACCCAGACCATCACTACTGTGCTGAAGCCCACGCAGATAAGCAGCTCAGTGAGGGTCAGTTCTTCTGTCCCGAAAAAGTCGCGTAGGAAGGGCACATAGAGCAGGGCCAACTGCAGCAGCAAAGTGGTCAGCACCGCCCCCAGCAGGTAGGGGTTGGAAAAGGGGTTGAGCTCGATGGTCAGCTTGTCATTAGAGCGAACCGCCAGCGCATGGCCCATCTGGGCAATACACAGGGTGGT
>NZ_JANSIR010000112.1:17486-40707 GCF_047462155.1 Synechococcus sp. OH2 | reverse complement strand
CCATCGTGCGCCAGTGAACAATGTAGGCTTCCACAATCGCCATCATGAGGATCGTCGCCAAGCCAAAGACGACGCCAATGCGCACCATGTAGGCGCCGAGCCCTTGGGCAAAGATGCTTTCTTTGGGGTTGAAGGGGGGACGCTGCATCACCCCCGGCTCTGCTGGCTCCATTGCCAAAGCCAAAGCGGGCAGGCCGTCGGTTACCAAGTTCATCCAGAGGATTTGCAGGGGCGTCAGCGGCACGTCCTCTAGGCCCAGAAGGGGGGCGGCAGCCACGGTCAACACCTCGCCAATGTTGCTGCCCAGGATGTATTTCACGAAGCGGCGGATGTTGCTGTAGACCACCCGCCCTTCTTCAATGGCCGCTACGATGGTGGCGAAGTTGTCGTCTAGCAGCACCATGTCGCTGGCCTCTTTGCTGACATCGGTGCCGGTGATGCCCATGGCAATGCCGATATCCGCTTGGCGCAGGGCAGGGGCGTCGTTGACGCCATCGCCGGTCATGGCCACAAACTGGTTTTGCTTTTGCAGGGCCTGCACGATGCGCAGCTTGTGTTCGGGAGCCACGCGGGCGTAGACGTTAACCCTCTGCACCGTCTCCATCAGCTCCTCAAAGCTCAGCCGGGAGAGGGTGCGCCCATCAATGGCCTGGTTCTCAGAGTCGAGAATGCCCAGCTCGCGGGCAATAGCGATGGCGGTGAGTTGGTGATCGCCGGTAATCATTAGGGTGCGGATCCCGGCCTGCCGGCAGCGGGCTACCGCTTCCCGCGCTTCGGGCCGAGGGGGATCGTACATGCCCACTAGGCCCAGCCACACCAGGTTGCGCTCGATCTCCTCCAGGTTCTCCGGGATCCGCGGCAACTGCTGAGTGGCCACCCCCAAAACCCGGATGCCCTGAGCTGCCAAGCGGTTGTTGGCGCCCAAAATGGCCTGGCGATCCGCTTCTGAGAGGGCCTGCCAAGTTCCGCTTTTCTGGATATAGGTGCACTGCTCCAGCACCAGTTCCGCGGATCCCTTGACGTAGACGCGGTAGCTGCCCTCCTCTTGCACCACCACGCTCATGCGCTTGCGTTCTGAGCTAAAAGGGATCTCCTGCACCCGCGGGTGCTGCTCTTGCAAAGAGGCTTTCTGCAGGTTGGCCTTGGCGGCAGCCACCAGCAGGGCGGCCTCGGTGGGATCCCCCAGGATTGACCAGGTGGGGGCAGCGCCGCGCTGGGCTGAGAGATTGGCTTGCAACAGGGCATCGTTGCAGAAGACCACCGCCCTGAGAAGGGCCTGCAAATCGGGGGCACGCTGGGGATCGATGGGCTGGCCGCCGCAGTAGAAGGATCCCTTGGGAATGTAACCGCTGCCGCTGACGTGGTAGTGGCGCTCGGGGGTGAGGATGTCGGTAACCACCATTTTGTTTTCGGTGAGGGTGCCGGTCTTGTCGGAGCAGATGGTGGTGACAGATCCCAGGGTCTCTACGGCCGGCAGGCGGCGGATCAAGGCGTTGCGGCGCACCATGCGCTGGGTGCCGATGGCCAAGGTAACCGTGATTACAGCCGGCAGCCCCTCCGGCACCACCGCCACGGCCATGCTGAGGGAAGTTTCCAGCAGCGAGGCAAAAGGCGCCATGCTCCCGGCTTGGAGCAGCCCCACGATCACCACCAGCGCCACCAAGGCCAGGGATCCCGACACCAGCACATTGCCCAACTGGCTCATGCGCCGCTGCAGGGGGGTGGGCTCGTTTTCCACCGTCTGCAGCAGCCTGGCCACCTTGCCCAGCTCCGTGTTCATGCCGGTGGCAGTAACCAAGAGGATCCCTCGCCCCTGCAGCACCTCGGTGCCCATGAAGGCCATGTTGCGCCGCTCGCCCAGCTCTGTGTCTTCGGGGAGGACACAATCAGCCTGCTTGGTAACCGGTACCGCCTCTCCGGTCAGGGCCGCCTCTCGCACCTGTAGGTTCACCGCTTCCGCCAAGCGCCCATCGGCTGGGATCTGCACCCCTGCTTCCAGCAGCACCCGATCCCCTGGCACCAACTGGTTGGCAGGGATCTCCTGCCACAGCCCGTCCCGCTGCACCCGCACGCTGGGGGAGGCCAATTTTTTTAGGGCCGCCAGCGCTTTTTCCGCCCGGCTTTCTTGCAAGTAGCCCAGCAGGCCATTGAGACCTACAACCAGCAAAATGGCTAGGGCGTCTTTAGGAAACTCTCTCTTTTGCCAATCCAAAAGGGCTGAGATCGCCGCCACGGCAATCAGCATCAGCAACATGACGTTGCGGAATTGGTCGAGAAAGAGCTGCCAGGCGCTGCGGCCAGAAGTGGAGATCAGCTCGTTGGGACCGAATTCCCGCTGCCTTTGGATCACCTGCTGGGTAGTCAGGCCAGAATCGGGATCGGTCTGCAACTTCTGGATAACAGCGGGAAGAGGAAGACTATGCCAGGCAGGAGTAGAAACAGCGGCGGATCCAGAAGCTTGGGCCATCGCAAACACTTCCAGGGAATGGACAAATTCTACGTTAGCTCTCGAAGCTTTCCATAGAGGAAAAGGGATCCCCATTTCCCCAGTTTCGTGGCAAGGTGGGGACAGAGGCCCCCTGGAGACTGCTATGGCGAGCAAAACTCCCACTCGCGATGTTCAAGTGGCCGTTATCGGCCCCTCTACCTTGGTTCTCCGCTCTCGCACCTGGGATCGCCTCAAGTTTGAGCTGGAATACGCCCGGCAGCGGGGCACCACGGCCAACAGTTACCTCATCCAGGCCCGGCAGACCTTGCTCATTGATCCGCCGGGGGAGTCGTTTACAGACATTTTTCTCGAGGAGCTGGCCCAGCACCAGTACCTGCAGCGGCTGGACTTTATCCTGCTCAGCCACGTCAACTTCAACCGCCTTGCCACCCTCAAGGCACTTCTGCCGCTGGCTCCCTATGCAGTGGTGCTCTGCTCTAAGCCGGGATCCCTCACCCTGCGAGCCGCTTTTGAGGGCAGGGAATCCCCGCCTCCTAGCCGGGATGAAGAGGAGGCCGCCGATTTTGGCATTCCCTACGGCAATGACCAGTCCTTTCGCCTGCGGGTAATCCGGGATGGGGATTGCCTGGATCTAGGCGAGGGCCATGAGCTGCACTTTCGCACTGTCCCCACGCCCCGCCACCCCGATGCCCTCTGCACCTACGACCCGGCCACTGGGATCCTCTTTACCGACAAGCTGTTTGGTGCCCATGTCTGCGACGAGCAGGTGTTCGACGAGCACTGGCGGCAGCTTAGCGAGGATCGCCGCTACTACTTCGACTGCTTACACCGCAGCCAAGCGCCCCAGGTAAAAGCAGCCCTGGCCAAGCTGGAGGAGTTCCCCGCCCAGATCTACGCCCCCGCCCACGGCCCCTTGGTGCGCCACAGCCTGCGGCGGCTGCGTCTAGACTACCAGCTTTGGTGTGAAGAGGATCCCTTGGAGCAGCGGGTAGCTCTCCTCTATACCTCTGCCTACGGGAACACGGGCCTGATGGCGGTAGCCATTGCCCAAGGCTTGGAGCGAGCAGGAGTTACCGTGGAGCGGATTAACTGCGAATGGGCTACCCCTGAAGAGATTGCCCAGGCCCTGGAGCGCTGCCAAGGGTTCATTATCGGATCCCCCACCTTGGCCGGCCACCCCCCTGTCCAGATCCAAACAGCCCTAGGCATTATCCTCTCTTCTGTTCCCACCAGCAAGCTGGCCGGGGTCTTCGGCTCCTATGGCTGGAGCGGTGAAGCTGTGGATCTCATTGAAAGCAAGTTGCTCAACGCCGGCTTTACCCTGGGGTTTGCCACCATCCGCGCCAGGTTCAAGCCTACCCCCGCCGTCCTGGAAGCCTGTCAGGAGGCGGGATCCCAGTTTGCCCAAGCCCTGCGCAAGGCCAAGCGAGCCCGTGCCCCCCGCCAAGGCGGTGTTGAAACTCAGGCGGATCGGCTGGGGCAGGCCCTCAGCCGGGTTGTGGGATCCCTCTGTGTGGTGACCGCCCTGCAAGAGGGGATCCCGCGCGGCTTCCTCACCTCCTCGGTGGCCCAGGCCAGCTTCAACCCCCCTGGCCTAACCCTTTCTGTAAGTAGAGACAGCGAGGCAGAACTGCTCACCCGTCCCCAAGCGCCTTTTGTGCTCAATATTTTGCGGGAGGGCAAAAGCAGCAGCCTGCAGCGACACTTTCAACGACCCCAGCGCCCTGGTGAAGACCGCTTTGCCGGTTTGGCCACGGCTACTGCCGAAAATGGCTGCCCGGTTCTATTGGATGCCCTGGCTTACCTAGAGTGCCGTGTCAGAAGTTGGATGGAGTGTGGCGATCGCTACCTGGTCTATGCCGAGGTGGAACGGGGCAAAGTCCTGGATCCCACGGGGGTTACCGCCATGCGGCGCGGGTAAGATAGTACTAGTATTTTGCTGGTCTCAGCTCCCAGGGGGTGCCATTGACCATGCAAGACATTCTTGAGGGGTTCTTCAAAGGTTTTGCCCAGATTGGCGGAAAAGTTGTAGAGACCGCCTTTGATATAGGCAAGGTTACCGGGTCAGCTGCGCAAACTGTCATTGGTACAGGTATCGAGACCACCCAAAAAGCTGGAGAAATTCTTCTTGGCACGGGTCAAGCCACTTTTGAAGTCATCCAGAAAGTTACAGAAACTATTGTTGACGGGACTAAAGACTATATTTTCGAAGAAGTTACCCATCATGAGCCTCATTTGATCCGCATTGAATCCTCCCTGAGGTGGGACGAGGCCCTGGTTTTCATCAACGGTTTCCTTAGCGAAGGTGAAACCCAACCTTCGGAAAAAAGACTGTTGTGGGAGACGCTTCGACGTGCCGGATGGCAGGGATCCCTGTACTACCTTTGGTGGGATGCTTCCAACGCGGCGAGTTTGACCTTGTCCCCTCTGAAGCTAGGGGTAGGACTACTTGCCCACTGGGAAGCCCACAAAGCAAAGGCCAAAGAAGTGGGACTAAAGTACGCCTATCCCCTGCTCTCTGCTTTGCCGGAAAGGCAGATTACCCTGATGGGGTTTTCCTTGGGGGCAAGGGTAGCCTACTACATCATGCGCGGTTGGCCCCAGAGTGCAGATCGACGTCTTAAAGATGTTATCTTGCTCGGCGGTGCCGTTAGGAGGCAAGCCGATAAGAACTGGAGCCTGCATGTAGAAAATATCACCGGAAAGTTAGTAAACATCTACAACGAAGACGATTGGGTTCTGGCCTACGTCTTCAAAGTACCTTCCCTCAACCGCAGCCCCTGTGGGATCAAGCCAATTAGAGAGTTTCACCCCAGAATTGAAAACCTCAATGCCACTCACTTAATCGGCTCTGGTGAGCATAGCTACGAAGCCTATCTACCTCATCTGGAGTTTCTTCTGGATCAGAAGCTGGACTGGAAAAGCCGCAGGAACCGTTTGTTCTAGGTTATGAAGCCAGAAGAGAGGGGCGGCATCTGTAGAGAAAGTTGCTCTCTGGCTCCCCTCTCCCCCTGTAGAGGGGTTGGAGGAGCGGAGCGTCTCAATCTTGCTGGGAACAACCATCAGTGAAGATGAGTGGCTTTTCACCTGTATTCTCTGTTGCCGTCCGAGCCTGTTTCTATTCGGAATGGCGGTCGGGGAGTGAGTCGAAACTTCATTGCAACAAACCCTCTCTGCCCTGCGTTTTCAGTACGACAACAAGCTTGACCCCCTCTTTACCGACCAGGGCGATTGCCAAGGTTTTGAATCGTATCTATTGCTACAGAATCTACGATAGAATTGGCGTGTAGAGGTCAGGGTGGGGAGATCTCTCATGAACGCAACTGCTGAAGCGAGTAGAGTTAGCTTCCGGGCCTGCCATCGGCGGAACATCGCTGCCTCTCTGGCCCATCGTTTAGAAGCAGCCAGGGCAGCCAACAACACCCGCCTGCTGGAGTTGCTGGAACAGGAGCAACGGCAACTAGCAGCAGAGTCCAGCGGCAGGGATCCCTCTGTTTTGGGTCTGCCTGAAAGATGGCGCCACCTTTGGGAGGGCCTGAAAGCCGTGTTGAGCGTCCAGGAGGAGCTGCGGGTGCGCCAGTGGGTGGATAGTGGCGGCACGGTCTGGTGGCACGCCCAGGATCCGCTCACAGGTGAGTGTCTCTGCACGCCGTCTGAGCAAGAGCTGATGGATTGGATCGAGAAGCACTCTCGGAACGGCTAGGGAGGATTGATCCCTAAGCCGGAGGGGGAGCGGGCAGAGGGGGCAGGCTTGCTGGCATTGGTTATTGGTTCTTAGGGCGGAGGCGGGATCCACTTGTTAGGATTGACCTAATCCCAGGAGAGGCGCGGGGATGGTTTGGCAATTACTGACTTGGCCGGCCCAGAGCCTGCTGTGGTTGGCGGAGCAGATTCGAGAACGGGCCGAGGCGCAACTCGACAGCAAAGAAAACCTCCAGAAAGAACTCACCGCTCTCCAGATTCAGCTCGATCTAGGGGAGATCGACGAAGAGACCTATACCCGGCGGGAAGAGGAGATCCTGCTGGCGCTGGAAGCCCTGGCCCAAGCCGAAGCCGGCAGCACCGATGAGCGGCCTGGCGAGGATCTCTAAGTTCTGCGGGGGATCAGAACATGGGAGAATAAGCTTTGGTTGACCTCATTTTCCTACCCTGGGTTGCTTTCCATGACCGAATCCCGTGAAACCTTAGTGCTCCGCGACGAGCAGAACCAGCCTCTGAAATGCGAGATCCTGAGGCAGGTGGTCATTGAGGAGCAAACCTATGCACTGGCCACGCCCGTGGACGCCGTGATCAAAGTGCTGGTTTGGGAGGGGGAGGAGGAGCCCGGCCAAGCGGTGAACGGAGATGCGGACATGGAAGGGATCCTGGATGAGCCGGATCCAGAAGAGCTCCAGGCTGCCCTGCCCACCATCCAGGCCGTTTTGGCGGAGTTGAACTTGACTCTGCAGCAAAACGGCTTTGACATCCTAACGGTCCAGGGAGAGTTGCCCCCTGTGGAAGAGGAAGATGTATTCGAACTGGGCGAAAGCGAGGAAGATGCCCAGGAATTCCAACTGCTGGCTACCTTCTTCTACAAAGATAAGAAATACGGCATCTTTACGCCCCTCGACCCAGTTCTGGTCTACGTAGCCCTGCCTGATGAGGGGGATCCCTACCTCCTGAACCCAGAGGACTCACCAGCCCTGTTCGACCAACTCAATGCTGTGCTGCTTGATCTGGACGAGTCAATGGAAGAGGAGGAGTACGATGATGAATATGACGATGAAGACGAGGACTAGGCAGCTCGGGATTTCTGCCTGAGAATTCAAGGCACCTGGGCCAAAAAGCCCAAAGGTGGAAGTACCAAGCCTCTTGCCCCAATGCAGCCCCTTGGTTGCCGCTCAAGTCGATTGGGCGGAGTCCTTTTGCCGCCAGCGCCGACTGGGGGAGCGGCAGATAATGGAAGGAGGCCCTCGTTTGGTTCCCCAGGCGTTGCCCGATCCCAAGGAGTAGCAGGGATGCAACCGGTTGATCTAACCACCCTCCGTGCTATGCTGGCGGAGCTAAAAGGGGCTGAAGCCGGCGGGGATCCCTTGCTGCCTGCCCGCGTGGAGTGGATCCAGCAAACCGATCTGTGGACAGTGGTGATCGGCTTGCGCACTCTTAGGGCCCGCCCTTGCTTGCTGTTGTCTTGGCATCCCCAGGCGGCCCGAGTTCACCTCTGTCAGGCTCCTCCCAAGGAGCCAGAGGATTTTTCATTTAGCCAACACCTGCAGCGGCACCTGCGGGGCTTGGCCCTGACGGAGCTGGCGCTGCTGGACGAGTGGGAGCGGGTGATTGACTTTCGCTTTGGCCCTCGCCCCGGGGATCCGCCGCAGCGCCACCTTTATCTGGAAGTGATGGGGAAGTACAGCAATGCCATCTTGGTGGACGAGGCAGGCCTGATCCTAGCCTGTGGCCACGGGGTAAGCGAGCGGCAATCGCGGGTACGCCCCGTGCAGCCGGGACTTGCTTACGAAGCCCCCCCTGCCCTGACCGACCCAATCCCGCAGCGAGCCGAGCCCTTCTCTCAGTGGCAAGAGCGCCTGGCTCTAGTCCCTGGCCCTATTGCTCAGCGGCTCCTGCGCTGCTACCGCGGCCTCAGCCGGCACTTGGCAGAGGCAATGTGCCTCCAAGCGGGGATCCCCCCCCAAACCCCCAGCAACCAACTCTCGCCCCAGGAGTGGCAGGCGCTGTTTTTTTGGTGGCAGGACTGGCTGGCCCGTCTGGAAACAGCTCGGTTTGAGCCGGCACTCACCTCCCAGGGGTACACTGTTCTCGGCTGGAGGGGCTCTAGCGGGGATCCCTCTCAGCCCAACTTGCACCAGCTCCTGGAAGCCTACTACCAAGCCCAGCTTAACCGCGAACGCTTTGAGCGGGAGCGACAGCGGCTGGGGCAAAAGCTGGCCACCCTGCTCAAAAAACTCCGCCAGCGGCGCGACCACTTCGAGAAGATGTTGGCCGACTCAGCCCAAGCAGAAGCCTCCAAGCAGGCTGCCGATCTCCTCATGGCCCATCTCCACCTCTGGCGGCCAGGGCTGAGCTCGATAGAGCTGCCAGACTTTTTTGGCGGCCAGATGGTCAAGATCCCGCTGGATCCGGAGAAAAACGCTGTTCTCAACGCCCAGGCCTACTACCGCAAGCACCGCAAACAAAAGCGAGCCCAGGAGGCCGTCCAGCCTTTGCTAGCAGCCACAGAGCAAGAGATCCGCTACCTAGAGCAAGTGGAGGCAGCCCTGCAGCAGCTGGAAGCCTACCGGGATCCCCAGGACTTGGTCATCCTTGCAGAAATTGAGGCGGAGCTTATTCAGCAAGGTTACCTCGAGAGTCCTAGCAAGGCGGAGGGAGCTAGACGTTCCCCTGCAGCCAGCTTCAACCCCTATTGCTTCACTAGCCCCAGTGGTTTCCCTATCTGGGTGGGGCGCAACAACTGGCAAAATGAGCGGCTGACCTTTCGCCTTGCCCAAGACCAGGATTGGTGGTTTCACGCCCAGGAGATCCCGGGTAGCCATGTGCTCCTGCGCCTGCCTCCCGGGGCTGTGGCCGAAAGCGAAGATCTGCAAGCGGCTGCCGACTTGGCGGCGTATTTTAGCCGCGGTCGCCTTAGCGACCAGGTGCCGGTGGTATATACCCGCCCTAAGTGCGTCTTTAAGCCCAAGGGATCCCCCCCTGGCATGGTGGTCTACAAACAGGAGCGGGTGCTGTGGGGCCGCCCCAGCCGCGCTCAGTTGCTCGTGGAAAAGGACGGAGCGCCCAAGTCGGACGTCCCAGCAGGGTTATAGCCCTCTACTCCGGGTTGACTACGGATCCCATAAACAGCACAGTTTGCGCCTCCCGGTTGGCTCCGGAGGCCACAATGGCCAACCAGAAGGGGCGATCCGCTACAAATTGGAAGGGCTCTTGCCGGTCGAGGGCGGTGCGGGAGACGATTACCCCGGTGGCAGCAGCCGCCTCGGATCCCTCTTCGTTGACTTCGATGGCGGCCTTGTGCAAGACTCTGCTGACCTGCGTTGGCTCTGGGGTCAGTTGGCTAAAATCGGCCCGCCGGGAAAAGGCAATCCCCATGCCCAACTGCTGCAAAGCTGGCCCCAGATCGATTTCGGAGGCCAGCTTAAACTTGGGGATCCGCACCGAGCCAGGGCGGGGGGACAGGGATCCCGTCCATTCTTGCCAAGTTTCTGGGCTAAGCTTCTCCCGCAGGGCTGCTAAGCTCACCCCTGGTTTGGGCAGCAGGAGCAGCATGGCCAGTTCCCCTTCCCCATAGGGCAGGCGCACCACCTGGAGCTGCTCGGTCTCCCGGTAGCCGTAGCGACCGGATTGGGCCATCAGCGGCACTTGGACACGGCGGCCATCGGCGCGGGTGAAGGGCTGGGGCTTGGTCAGGGTCGGATCAAAGGGCTGGGTCCACTCTCCCTTGAAATAGATGGCGTTGAGCAAAACCATCCTGTCTTCACGGCTGAGGCGATCCACGAGGCGGTCGATCTGGCCCTGGGTGCGCTCGGCTACCCAACGGTTAATCGCCTGCACTGTCTGGCGGGATCCCAGCTCCACCCGATTGGCCACTGCTTGGTAATAGGTGGCCAGGGCTTGCAAAAAGGAGGGGTGCAAGGTGAGGGTTGTATCGACCCAAAGGCCGTTGGCCATTTGCAGCTGGATCGGTCCTTCTGCTTGGGATCGCTCCACCAGCCAGCGCACCCCCTGGGCATTGGTCCAGTTCAACTCATTGAGGGAGAGTTCTTGAGCCTCCAGCACCTTAGCCATCGCCGCTTGGGTCTCTCCAGCAGCGCCGTTGTACAGCATGCTCAGGGCCAGACGAAGGCTCAAGGGGGAGAAAAAGAGGTTCTCTTGCGGTTGCTGCTGGAGGAGGTAATCGAATAGCTTTAGCGCAAAGCGACTTTGGGCTTGCTGGGCCACCGCCTCCTCTCCATAGCCTTCCCCATAAGTCACGGTCGGCTCAAACGGGATCCGCACCGGGGTTTCCCCGTGGGTGGGCCGGAGACCCAAAAGCAATAGGCCCAGCAGAGCCAGCAGCGGGATCCGGCTCACCGAGGACATGCTCAAAAGGTCTTTCATCGGGGCTCTCCTGGCCGGGTGGGGAACGAGTCTATGGCTATGGTATCGGGTTGGGGGTGGATGGCCCCTGCCCAGGCCGGCCATGGCGGCTGCGCTTGAGGTGAGATCGACAGGCCAAAGCCCGCAGGGGATCCCGGCCAAACTCTAGAGAGCAGGGTAGGATTAAGCCTGCACAGCTCAGCAGGAGACAAGGGATGAGTTTGCGGGCAAGAGAGCGCCAGGTTGTCACAGCGGGCGGGATTGCCTTGGGCCTGGCTCTGCTGCTGGGATGCGCCGCTGGAGGAGAAGCCCAGGAGACGGCAGCCGTTGCCAGCGCGACCCCGGCCAAAGGACAGCCCCAGTACCTGCCGGTGGAAGCGGAAGTAACCCTTGCCGGCAAGCGCTTTGAGCTGGAAGTGGCCCGCACCCCTGAGCAGCAGCGCTTAGGCCTAATGTTTCGCACCGATTTGCCTCTTGATCGCGGCATGTGGTTTCCCTTCGACCCGCCCCAGCCGGCTGCCTTCTGGATGTTCAACACGCCGCTTAACCTGGACATTATCTTTCTCTATCGGGGTCGGGTCGTCTCCATCGCCGCCGATGTGCCCGGCTGCCCTGCCCAACCCTGCCCTGTTTATGGGCCACCCCCTGACCAGTTAGTAGATGGCGTGCTGGAGTTCCGCGGCGGGACGGCAGCGGCCCTGGGTTTGCAAGTGGGAGATGTCGTGGAGATCCGCCAGCTTCCGCCCCCCACCCCTTGATCTCTCTCCCCTCTCCCTCAGGGAGAGGGGCCGGGGGTGAGGGAAAACAAGCTTGCAGAAGAAGCTGGGATCCCAAAGGCAGCCGTTTGCCCTCTTCCTCGCGGTCTAGGATGATTTTCTCAGGGATCTTTGGGATGATTTTTGAGGGTCGCCAACTGTGGGAGGTTGATGCCAAGAGGCGACGGCGAGCTCAGGATGGTTTGGCTATTGCCAGCAAAGCCCTATGGATGTTAGCAGCGTAACTCAGTGGCTGGAGGTTGGAACTATTGCCTTGGCTTCCGTCCTTTGGGCGGAGATCGTGCGGGATGTGCGCCATTGGCTGGCCCACCAGTGGCCCTGGCTGCTGCCCAAGCACACCCTGCACCACCGCCTGTTCCGCCCCGATCTCAGCGTGGTAGACCCCAAGTTATACCGAGAATCCCAGTGGCACCACGATGTCCCCGAGGCAGCAACGATGGTTCTAGCCGGGATCCCTTGGGTGGTGCTCTTGGGACAGGGATCCCTCCTCTATGGCCTGGCAGCGGCAGTGGGGGTACTCTACTCGGCCAGTTTTCTAGTTGCCGGCGCGCTGCGGGGCTGGGGGCTGGCCCTGCAGACGGATATCACCCACCAGCCGGGGCCTTTCCCCGCCCCTCCTGCGCAGTGGTATGTGAACCGCGCCTACCACTGGCGGCACCACTTCGACGATACCAACGCCTACTTTTGCGGCACCCTAACCTTGGTGGATCGGATCATGGGCACCAGTCTCTCTTTCAAGGGCAAGCGCGTGGCCGTCACCGGCGCCTCTGGCACTCTGGGCCGGGCCTTGCTGAAGCATTTTTACCGCCACGGAGCCAAAGTCATTGCCCTTAGCTCCCATGCGGATTCGGTTGCCATTGAAGTGGACGGCCAGCTCCAGCCGGTGGAGACCGTTCGCTGGCAGGTGGGGCAGGAGGGATCCCTGGCCGAACTCCTGGAGCGGGTCGATATCTTGGTCATCAACCACGGCCTGAACGTCCATAGGCAACGCGATCCCGAATCTGTCCGCCAGTCTTACGCCGTCAACACCTTCTCGGCATGGCGCCTGATGGAGCTGTTTTTCCAGACGGTGCGCAACAATCCGGAAGTGGCCACCAAAGAGGTTTGGGTGAACACCTCAGAAGCCGAGGTCAGCCCTGCCTTTAGCCCCCTCTACGAGCTCTCCAAGCGGGCCCTCGGGGATCTGGTTACCCTGCGCCGCCTGGATGCTCCCTGCGTGGTGCGCAAGATTATCCTCGGCCCCTTCAGGAGCCAGCTCAATCCCATTGGAGTGATGTCAGGCGATTGGGTGGCCGCCCAGATCCTGGCCCAGGCCAAACGCGACTGCCGCAACATCATCGTTACCATCAACCCCCTCACCTACCTGCTTTTCCCGCTGAAAGAGTTGGCCGTCAGCACCTATTTCCGCTTGTTCAGCCGCCGCTCTTCTCGCCCAGTTCTTCTTGATCCCGTCGCCGGGATCCCTTTGATTTAGGGGAGTCGACCAATCCTGCCCGGCTCTATGGCATCAGGCGCAAAACTGGGGTAAGACAAGAGCAGGTTCTTTGGCCGCAGGAGAGGGGATCCCTTGCGCCAATGTGAACCTTGCGGGGAGCGAAAGGGCCCTTTGTTTGGAGGAATTCAACAGCTCGCTCTCCGAGTGAATGTTGGGTGTGAGGAGTAGGAGTGAGCGTCAACATGGTGCGACAGTGGGTAAGCGCAGTTCTCTGCGCAGTGGGTGGGTCTTTAGTGACGGGCCTTTTGGCGGGTTGTGCCATCCCCATAGCCTCTGCAGAGGTGGCGGAAGTGCAGGTGCGCTTGGTGCATGTGGCCCCCGATGCCCCTCGGATTGACTTGGAAGTGGGAGGGGTAAGGGCTGCCCAGGGTGTAGCCTATGGCGCAGTGAGCGAATACGTGCGCATGCCGGCGGGCGAGTACGACATTGTTTTGTTTTCAACGCCTGAGAACCGTGGCCAGCCCTCGGGTTCTAAGGACTCCGTTGCGCGAACGGTTGTGGCCAGGACTGTGGCCAACCTCAGGGGCGGGGGAGTGTTCTCAGTGGTGGCCGCCGACGAGCCCAATCGCGTGACGGCCTTGGTACTGGAAGACAATATCAACCCTCTATTTGATCAAGCCCTGGTGCGGTTTGTCCACGCTGCCCCTGATGCGCCGGCCCTGCAATGGCAAGGGGAGCAAGGCCGGGTGCTGTTGCCCCAGTTGGCCTTTGGGCAAGTATCCACCTTTCAAGCCATGCGCCCCGGCTTTACCCAAATCCAGGTGGCTACAGCCCCTTCTGCTTCAGGTGGGCAGATATCTCCCAGCCGGAGCATTCCCTTGCAACGGTTTGACCTCCAGTTAGAGGCAGGTAAAGTCTACACCCTCTACGTAGCCGGCCTGCTGCGCAGCAATCCGGGCTTGAATATGGTGCTGGCAGAGGAAACTCGAGCTCGTAGGCTCCTATAGCAAGGCTGCCTGCGGCTTGATCCTCTCTATACTGTGAGACTAGCCGCTCGTCTCTGGCTTTGGGGGCACAGCCTGTGGATGCCTTATTTCAAGTGGTGGTGCTTAGCCAAACTCCAGATCCCGAACGGGTGATCTGGCAGGCGATGCACCAAGATTACAGCCCCGATTTTGTTACCCCAGAGGGCCGGATCCCGGAAAAGTATGGAGAGGCCGTGGTGCGGCATCTGCTGGAGGGCAATCGTGGCCACTATGGGCCTCTTGAGCACCCTCAGATCACGTTTGGGGTAGGCTATTTTCCCCATGCTGTCATGCAACAGGCCCGTACTCATCGAGTGGGAGTTTCTTTCGACGTTCAATCTTTTCGATATACAGGCCGGCAAATTGCCGATTTGGGCAAAAGACTCTTGTCTGCGCCCCCGTTCGCGCTAGCGGGACGGAGTCCTTGCACCAACGAAACCGCTGCTTTTGCCGACAAAACCGGCGCGGAGCCCTCGTTATCTTTGCAAGAGTTGGAAACTCTGTTTTACGTTCCTGCCAGCGTCAAAGAAGGCAAGGCCAAAACCCGCCAAGGCTTCAAGCCCATCTCTCCTGAGGCCCTGAACATCATTCTTGAGCAGTATCGCAGTCAGGCCATTGCCTATTATCGCCTGGTCGAAGAGTGCGGATTGCCCTATGAAGATGCTCGTAACATCATCGGCTACGGGATCCGCCAACATTTTGTGGTTTCTTTTAATTGCCGCAGCTTGATGCATTTTCTGGATTTGCGGGCCAAAGACGATGCCCAGCGGGAGATCCGCGAGCTGTGCGAGCTCATCTGGCCCCACTTTGAGGCCTGGTGCCCTCATGTTGCCGCCTGGTACCGCAAAAATCGCTGGGGCAAGGCCAGGCTTTCTCCTTGAAACCTAAATCGCGTAAGCGGGACGGAGTTCTTTAACACCGGAAAAGTATAGGATAAGGTCATCTTTCGACCCTCACCCCCAACCCCTCTCCCCTCGTGGGAGAGGGGAGCAAGGGATCAACTAACAAGCTGTTTCCCAATACTTGGAACGACTATTGTATGGATCCCAGAGCTTATGAACAAATGGCGGGCTTAGAAGATCGACATTGGTGGTTTGTGGGGCGCCGCCGCATTCTCAGGCAGGTTATTGCCGGGATCCCTCTTCCGCCCGCGGCTTGTATCTTGGAAGCCGGCTGTGGCAGTGGCGGCAACCTAGAAATGTTGTCTCAGTTTGGCCAAGTCTGGGCCATGGAAAGAAGCGAAATAGCATTGCCTTTGGCCCGGGCCCGCGGCATTGGGATTGTGGCCGAAGGTGAATTGCCGCATCAGATCCCTTTTGGCTCCCAGCAATTTGACCTTATTGCCCTACTGGACGTTTTAGAACATTTGGAGGAAGACAAAGCAGCTCTGGAAGCTCTCATCCAAAGGTTAAAGCCATCCGGCTACCTGGTGATCACGGTACCGGCCTACCCCTGGCTGTGGAGCGCCCATGACGAGCTCAATCACCACAAGAGACGCTACACAGCAGCACAACTTCTCTCCTTACTCAAGAGTGCCGGCCTGCAAATTCATACCTTTACCTTTTTCAACAGCTTTCTCTTTCCATTAGCAGCAGGGATCCGCCTAGCCCAAAAGAGCTTTCGCCTCAAGGAGAGTCAAGATCTAAAAATGCCCTCGCCTTGGATCAATTGGCTTTTAACCGAGATTTTTGCTGCAGAAGCCTATTTAATTTCTAAGTTCTCCCTACCCTTTGGCCTGTCTTTATTGGCGGTAGCTAGTCCTATGAAAACTCCTTCTCTAGGAAACTGAATCTCTTAATCTTCTCCTCAGCTTCTTGCTGTTATGACTGGTTTTTCAATTACCGTTGACTTTGCCGTTCGCGCTAGCGGGACGGAGTCCTTGCAGCCTCAAATGGATAGCCTTTTCTGTAGGATTGTTTCCAGTCTTAACTGCTGGAGGAGATAGCTCTTGGCCAATCGCGCTGGCGGGACGGGTTTCTTTCGCGGCTACACCCTGAGCTTGGATCCGCATCGCCTGTGGGTGCCCTTGGCTTGTTTGGGGGATGGGCTCTGTATTTGGCTGGCCTTCGGGGCGGCTTATTGGCTGCGCAGCTTGCGCCCCCACCAGCTTTTGCCCTGGGATGTTTATGCTGGCCTGGGGTTGTTGACAGTCCTTAGCTATTGGGGCGTTCAGGCTGGCTTGGGAGGATACGGCGAATCGAAGCGCTTATCTCGCTTTGAGGAATGGGCCAGTTTGCTGCTGGGGCTGGGGGTGACCTTTGGCTTGGTGTTGGCGGGGGCCTTTTTCGTGCGCTCCGTCTCGCTGTCGCGCTTGGTGGTGGGCTATGCCAGCCTGCTGGCCCTGCTTAGTTTGACGGGGATGCGGGCGCTGCTGCGGCTGGGCATGGGTTGGCTGTATGCCCACGGCCAGGGGCGGCGAAGGGTCATCTGGGTGGGATCCGGCCTGCTCTTGGCTGATGTGCTGGAGCGGCTGGAGCGCTGCCCAGCCTTGGGGTTTGAGATTAAGGCTTGGGCCGTGGCCGGGGATCCCTCGGCGCCAGAACCAGAGCCTTTGCAGAAGCTGGAGCGGCTGGAGCCCAGCCACCTGGTGGCCTATGTGCAGGCTCACCCCGAGATCGAAGAGGTGTGGTTTGGGCAGCCGGAGCTGGCCAATGCACCTCTGTTGCTCAGCTTGCAGGCCCTGTCGGTGCAGGTGCGGCTGGTGCCAGATATCCTCGGTTTTTTGACGGTGAACTTCAGCCTCCAGTCCCTGGACGGGATCCCGCTGCTGACGCTGCGCCAGCCCCCTCTGCGCTACGCCCACAACCGTTTCCTCAAGCGAGCGGTAGACATCCTAGGGGCCTCCCTGGGCCTGGTGTTGCTCAGCCCCCTGTTTCTGATCATCGCTGTGCTAGTGGCCTGCAGCAGCCCCGGCCCCATCTTGTATTGGCAGGAGCGGGTGAGCTTGGATGGGCGCCGCTTTTGGATTGCCAAGTTCCGCACCATGCGGGTGGATGCCGAGGCACCCGGCCAGCCGGGCTGGACGCGCCCTGGGGATCCGCGCCGAACCAAGATAGGAGCCTTTTTGCGCCGCACCAACCTGGACGAGCTGCCCCAGCTTTGGAACGTCTTGAAGGGGGAAATGAGCCTGGTGGGCCCCCGCCCGGAGCGGCCCTACTTCGTGGAGCAATTTAGCCAGGAGATCCCCAAGTATCCGGATCGGCATTTGGTGAAAAGTGGCCTCACCGGCTGGGCTCAGATCCACGGCCTGCGGGGAGACACCAGCATTGCCCGCCGCACCCAGTATGATCTCTACTATGTGCAAAACTGGTCTCTGTGGCTGGATCTGCGCATCCTCGCCATTACCCTTTGGCAAGGGATCCGCGGACGGCTGACCGGCTATTAGGGGTTGCCCATGCCATCCTCGCCCACGCCCCCAGAGCTCCTCTACGAGGGCAAGGCCAAGCGGGTCTACCGCACCGCCGATCCCCAGGTTTACCTTTGCCAATACAAAGACGATGCCACGGCCTTCAACGCCCAAAAGCGGGGATCCATCGCCGGCAAGGGGGAGGTCAACTGCACCGTCTCCAGCCGGGTGTTTGCCTACCTGGCGCAGCAGGGCATCCGCAACCACTTTTTGGCCCAGACCGGCCCTCGAGAGATGCAGGTGCGCGCCCTGCGGATCCTGCCCTTGGAAGTGGTGGTGCGCAACCGCACGGCCGGCAGCCTCTGCCGGCGCCTAGGCCTGGAGCAGGGCCTGCCCATCGAGCCGCCGCTGGTGGAGTTTTACTACAAAAACGACGCCTTGGGGGATCCTTTGGTAACCCCCGACCACATCCGCCTGCTGCACCTGGCCACGCCAGAGCAAGTGGAGAAGCTGGAATCCCTGGCCTTGGCGGTCAACACTCACCTTCGCAACTTCTGGCGGCGCTGCCGGTTGGAGCTGGTGGACTTTAAGTTGGAGTTTGGCCTGGACGAGGAAGGGGAGATCTGGCTGGCGGACGAGATCAGCCCCGACACCTGCCGCCTGTGGGATCTAGAAGGGACTGAGCCGCGGGTGCTGGATAAAGACCTCTTTCGCTTTGATCTCGGCGATCCGGCAGCCGGCTACCAAGAGGTGCTGCAGCGAGTGCTCCAGGCTACTGATCCCAATCTCCCCTCTCCTGCAGCGCGGGAGAGGGGCAGGGGGTGAGGGTGCCATGACTTCCCCCCGTCCCTCTGGCCCCGACGACCGCTTCCGCCGCCAATTGGCCGACCTGTTGGACACCTGGGTGGAGCAGGGGCTGATTCAGCCGGCGCAGCGGGATCGCCTGCGGGAGTACTACCAACTCGATAGCTTGCCGCGAACAGCTGCTAGCCGCTTTACCCTGGTGCTGCTGCTGTTGGGCGCCGTGCTGGTGGGCTTGGGGGTGATCTCCTTCGTGGCCGCCAACTGGGATGCCATTCCCCGCTCGGCCAGAGCCTTGGGATCCCTGGCCCTCACGGTGGGACTGCAGGTGGCCGGCTTGCGACTTTGGCAGCAGGGATCCCCGCGTTTGGGCAGCGCCCTATTGATTGCCGGGGAGCTGGCCCTGGGAGCCGCCATTATTCTGATGGCCCAGTGGTTCCAAATGGGGGGATCCGCCGCGGGCTTGTTCTTGGCCTGGGGGGCGGGCAGCTTGGCCGTGGCCTACAGCTTGTTCCACACCCCCAGTGGCGTCCTGGCCTGTCTCTTATTCGCCCTGGCCGGGATGACTGACCTGTGGCAGAGGGGGATCCGCTCGGCTCTGGATCCCCTCTACCCCTGGCTGGCCCTGGCCCTACTGCTGCCCCTTGCCTATGGGTGCCGCTCCCGCTGGATCTTTGCCCTGGCTTTGGTGGACTTCGGCCTGGCGCTACAAAGGTCGGCAGAGGTCTGGGACAGCTCTGGAGAAGGCTTGACCCTCTGGCTGCTGCTTGGCCTTGCCGTTGTCTGGGGGCTGGGCTTTTGGCACCAACGCCATGGTTACCGGCTAAGCCGGATTTTGACCGGAGAAAATGGCCAGGATGGCGAGCAGGAGCAAGTCTTGGATCTGATCCCGACGGCGGAGGGCCTGGCTTTGCTGGGGCTGGGTTTCTTGCTCTACGTCTGGAGCTTCCGTGACCCCTGGGACTGGGATCCCGACCCCTCACCTCTGTTCCAGGCTGTGGATCCCTGGGCAAGCTTGTCGGCGGCAGGGTTGCTGCTGCTGGCCGGCTGGGGCTGGTGGCAGGGGTGGCAGGCCAAGAGATCCCAGCCCATTTCCGTCTGGCTCAAGGATGCCGTCGTTTTCCTCTCCTTGATTACCCTGGCCCTTTTGCTGGTGACTAGGAACTTGACCTCAAGAGTGGCCCTGGCCTTCTTGGCCCCCTGGATCCTGACCCTGCTGCTGGTGGGATTGTCGGCGATCCTCTGCTGGGAAGGGCTGCAGCAGGGGCTGCGGGGGCGCTTCTGGCAAGGGCTATTGGGCCTGACCTTGGTGGTGCTGACCCGCTTTTTCGAGTACGAGACCAGCCTCTTGGCCAAGTCGGCGGTGTTGGTGGCCTGTGGGATCGGCGTGATCTGGGTGGGGCTGAAGGTTGAGCAGCGGCTAAACCGATCCCTACCGCCGGCTCCGCGACCCTGAAAACCAGGCAGTCTAGCGGCGAGCCTGGGCAAAAATGGCCTGCAGGATTTCGTCGGCCCCCTGTTGCTTCAGCTTTTCCGCCAGGGAGATTCCCACCGCTTCCGGATCAGCAGTGGATCCCGTTTGGGTATCGCGGATCAGCCGTCGCCCCTCTAGGTCGGCCACCATGCCGGTTAGGTGCAGCTCTTCCCCCTGCACTTGGCTGTGGACCCCGATGGGCACCTGACAGCCCCCCTCCAAAGCCCGTAGGAAAGCTCGCTCAGCCAAACAGCGGGCTGTGGCCTCCGCATCGGCCAAGGGTCGAATGAGCTCCAAAATCCGCTCGTCCCCCTGCCGGCACTCGATGCCGAGGGATCCCTGGCCAACGGCGTACAAGGACACACTGGGATCCAGCACCTCGTGGATCCGCTGGGCTTGGCCCAGGCGCTTCAGCCCGGCCACCGCCAAGATCAGGCCGTCGTACTCCCCCCGATCCAGCTTGGCCAAGCGAGTGTTGAGGTTGCCCCGCACGTCCTTAAACTGCAGGTGGGGAAAGGCGTGGCGCAGTTGGGCCAGTCGCCGCAGAGAGGAAGTGCCGATCACCGTCCCTGCTGGTAGGGTGGCCAGGTGGTAGGCGCGCAGCTCCTCCCGCAGCACCAGCGCGTCCAGAGGATCCTCCCTCTGCGTGATTGCCCCCAGAACCAGGCCTTCTGGCAAGCGGGTGGGCAAGTCCTTGAGGCTGTGCACCGCCAGATCGCTAGTGCCGTTGAGCAGGCTAACCTCCAATTCCTTGGTAAACAGGCCCTTATCCCCGATTTTGGCCAGCGCCACATCCAGGATGATGTCTCCCTGGGTGGAAAGGGTGTGCAGCTCTAGGGGCAACCCTGGATGGTGGGCCTGCAACTGCCCCATCACCCAGCGGGTCTGGGCCAGAGCCAGCTCGCTTTTGCGGGAGGCGATCCGCACCGGCTGGACAGCTTGCCAGGGAGTTGAGGCCGGTTCGCTCATGGCTGCTGCAAAATCCGAGAACACCGTCTTTCACGCTAGCTGAATCTGCGCCGCCGCAGGGCAGCGACCTTCAAGATCCTTAACCAAAACCGCCATTTCCCCCCAGCCGAGACTTTACTGCGGGGATCCCAGCCGGTAGGATAAGTAAACGGGTTCTCCGCCACGGCGGGGAGAGGTCTGGTCTGTCAAACCTCCTTCTCCGAGGTTGCTAGAGGACAATTCTAAGTAGGGCCCCCTGATTTGGTTGGTAGTCTGCCTGGATAGGTCTTATGGAAGAAAGCAACGTCGGCAACGGCACTCAGTTACTGCTCAAGCGCACCATCCCTGTCAAGGTGGTGGTCACCCCCCTTTGGAAGAAAGAAATGCAGGAGCAATTGGAGCGGCAAATCGAAGCCACCGATGCTCAGATGCAGCAACTGGAGTTTCAGGGCAAGCGGGCCATTGCCGAAATCGAAAAACAAAGCCCTAACCCCAACAGCCCCCAGGTGCTCCAACAGGTAGAAGCGGTAAAAAGCCGCGTGAACGAGCAAAAGATCAAGCTCTTGGATCAAAAAAACCAGTTGCTCCAACAGATCAACCAACTGAGTAGCCTGGAGCTGAACCAAGAGGTGCTGCAGGGCAGCGTGGAGAGCTTCTTCCGCGTGCAAAAGGGAGACAACCTGATCCAGAAAATGCAGGTGGAGATCCTGCTGGAAGATGGGGTGATCAAGGAAATTCGCGGCAACCCATAAGCTTTTCATATCCTTTGGGAGGACAGGGATCCCTTGCTGTGGGGTAGCAGACCAGAACCTTTGGTCTTCAACCCAACGTGGTGGCAACACAATAGGTGACAATAATTAACGACCTCTTAACAGCCGCTGGGCTCGGGGCGGCTGATGCGTACGGGCAAAGTTGTTACCTACGAGATGCTCCCCATGTCTGAGTTTGTCGGGTCAGAGCCTGCTCCCCTCGAGGATCTACATCTTCCCGATTGGCTGCTCACCTCGGCCCAGCGTCGCCGTCTCAAGGCTTTCCTGGTTCTGGCGACGGTGTGGGGTCTGGTCAGCCTGATGCACCAAGTAGCGGTAGCCCGCTGGTTTACCGTTGGCCTGGCCACCTTCATGGTCATCCACATCAACCGCTTGTTCCGGCTGCAACCGGCAGCTCTGCCGCCCCCCTTGAGGCTTCACCCTCCTGGAACAATGGCCCGGCCTCCCGCCGTCGCCGAAACAGCCTCCCTGCCTTTGCCTGAGGTGGGCGGGGCTCAGCCCTTAGCGCTGGCGGGTTCTCCTCTGCCGCGAGTGGCGGTGTTGATCCCGGCCAAAAACGAAAGCGCAGTGCTGCCGCGGCTGCTGCATAGTCTCACCCAGTTGGATTACCCCAGCAGCCACCTGGAGCTGTGGGCCATTGACGATGCCAGCAGCGATGCCACCCCCGACATCTTGCAGGAAGCCCAAAAGCGGATCCCTCATCTGCGAGTTTACCGACGGCCCCCGGGGCGAGGAGGCGGAAAGTCTGGCGCCCTCAACGAGGTGCTGCCCCTGACGCGGGGGGAGATCATCCTGGTCTGCGACGCCGACGCCATTGTGCCCCCGGATTTGCTGGCTCGCACCCTGCCGCTGTTTGGCCAGCCCCCCCGCCCCGGCAGACGGACAATCGGCGCTGTTCAGGTGCGCAAAGCCTTGAGCAACCCCAACGTCAACTTCTGGACTCTGGGCCAGGTGGCGGAGATGGCCTCCGATGCCTACTTGCAGCAGCAGCGGGTGGCCATCCGCGGGATTGGCGAGCTGCGAGGCAACGGCCAACTGGTGCGACGGGATGTCCTGGAAAAGTGCGGCGGCTGGAACGAGAACACCCTCACCGACGACCTGGATCTCACTTTTAAGTTGCACCTGGCGGGGGTAGATATTGCCTTTCTGACGGAGCCGGCCATCGTCGAAGAGGGGGTCACCTCTTGGAAAAGCCTTTGGCACCAGCGCTGCCGCTGGGCGGAAGGGGGCTACCAGCGCTACCTCGACTACTGGCCAGGGATCCTCAGCCGCCGCCTGGGCATGGCTAAGACGGTGGATCTCTGGGCCTTTTTTATCTCTCAGTACTTGCTGCCGATGGCCTTAGTTCCCGATACCCTCTGGGTACTCTTGGCCGACCACTCCTCAGTGCTGCTCCCCTTGAACGCTCTGGTCATGGGATCTGTGACGGTGGCCTTCTATCGCGGGCTGCGCCAAGTGGAGGGGCTGCGCGGACGAAAGCTCTGGTGGCGCACTGCCCTAGGCTTGGTGTACATGCTCCACTGGCTGCCGGTCATGATTGTAACCACGGCTCGTATGTGTGTGCAGCCCAAGCGGTTGAAATGGGTGAAAACCGTGCATCATGGCCTCTGAATTTCGCCTGCCAGGGATCCCCTTAATCCTGCTATCCTAATCAAACGCCAGCTCACCACACTACCCAGCCCGACTATGGCCCGCCTCTACTACGACTCTGACGCCAACCTGGATCTCCTGGACGGCAAGACCGTCGCCATCATCGGCTACGGCAGCCAGGGCCATGCCCACGCCCTCAATCTGCGCGACAGCGGTGTCAACGTCCTCGTCGGCCTCTACCCCGGCAGCCCCTCTTGGCCCAAAGCCGAGCAGGACGGGTTAGTGGTCAAGACTGTAGCAGATGCTGCGGCTGCCGCCGACTGGGTGATGATCCTGCTACCGGACGAAGTGCAAAAGACCGTCTTCCAGAGTGAGATCCGCCCGCATTTGCAGCCGGGGAAGGTGCTCCTGTTTGCCCACGGCTTCAACATCCACTTTGGCCAGATCCAGCCGCCGGCGGACGTCGATGTCATCATGGTTGCTCCCAAAGGCCCCGGTCACCTGGTGCGGCGCACTTACCAGGAGGGCCAAGGGGTG
>NZ_JANSIR010000112.1:8528-17376 GCF_047462155.1 Synechococcus sp. OH2 | reverse complement strand
CTTGTCTGTTTGCTGTCTACCAGGATGCCTCGGGGATGGCGCGGGAGCGGGCCATGGCTTATGCCAAGGGGATTGGCGGCACGCGAGCTGGCATCCTTGAGACCACCTTTCGGGAGGAGACCGAGACCGACCTCTTTGGCGAGCAGGTGGTGCTCTGTGGTGGCCTCACGGCTTTGATCAAAGCCGGGTTTGAGACCCTGGTGGAAGCGGGCTACCAGCCGGAGCTGGCCTACTTCGAGTGCCTGCACGAAGTCAAGCTCATTGTCGATCTCATCGTCGAGGGAGGTCTGGAGAAAATGCGCCACAGCATCTCCAACACGGCAGAATACGGCGACTACACCCGTGGCCCCCGCATCATCACGGAGCAAACCCGCGCCGAGATGAAGCGCATCCTTGCTGAGATCCAAAGCGGCCAGTTTGCCCGCGAGTTTGTCTTGGAAAACCAGGCTGGCAAGCCCGGCTTTACGGCGATGCGCCGCCGCGAGGCCGAGCACCCCATCGAAAAGGTGGGCAAGGAGCTGCGGGCCATGTTTAGCTGGCTGAAGGAGTAGGTAGAGGTCATTTCCCAGGCAAGTCTCGTGCTGGATCTGAAGCTGCTGCGGGATCGCCCAGAAGAGGTACGCCAAGCCCTGGACAAGCGCGGGGCCAGTATCGATCTGGATCAGATCCTGCAGTTGGATCGGGAGCGGCGCCAGTTGGAAGCTCGGCGTGGCTCTCTGCAGGCGGAAAGCAACACCCTTGGCAAGAAAGTCGGCGCGCTCATCCGCCAGGGAGCGGATCCCCAGGGATCCGAGGTGGCGGCCCTGCGGCAGCAGGCGGCAGAGCTCAAGGCCGAGATCGCCCGACTGGAACAGCGGGAGCGGGAGCTGGAGGAGGAGATGCGCGCCCGCCTGCTTACCCTGCCCAACTTGCCCTTGCCCAGCGTGCCGGTTGGCCGAGATGAGGCCGACAACGTGGAGGTGCGCCGCTGGGGAGATGAGCTAAAACCCGCCCATCCCGTCCTTCCCCACGACGAGATTGCCGAGAAGCTGGGCCTCTTGGAGATTGGCCGTGCTGTCAAGGTAGCCCAAAGCCGCTTTGTCGCCATGGTAGGGGCAGGGGCGGCTCTGGAGCGGGCCTTGATTGCCATGATGCTGGAGCGCCACATTGCCGCCGGCTACACCGAGGTAATCCCTCCTTTTTTGGTCAACAGCGCTGCTCTGCAGGGAACAGGACAACTGCCCAAGTTTGCCGAGGAGAGCTTTCGCTGTGCTGAGGATGACTTGTGGCTGATCCCGACAGCGGAAGTGCCCCTCACCAACCTGTACCGGGACGAGGTGATCCCAGCCGAGCACCTGCCGCTATATTTCTGTGCCTACACGCCTTGCTTTCGCCGCGAAGCCGGCAGCTATGGCCGGGACACCAAGGGCCTGATCCGGCTGCACCAGTTTCAAAAGGTGGAACTGGTCAAAGTTACCCACCCCACCCAGTCGGAGGTAGAACACGAAAAGCTGGTACAGGATGCCGAGGCCATTTTGCAGATGCTAGAGCTGCCCTACCGGGTGGTGGAGCTGTGCACCGGCGATCTGGGTTTCTCGGCGGCCCGCTGCTTTGATCTGGAGGTGTGGTTCCCCTCCCAAAACCGCTACCGGGAGATCTCCAGTTGCTCCAACTGCTGGGATTTCCAGGCCCGCCGCGCCAACCTGCGCTACAAAGAGGCCGGGCAGAAAGGCACTCACTTCGTCCACACCCTCAACGGTTCGGGCTTGGCAGTGGGCCGTTCTCTGGCCGCCCTGTTGGAAAATCACCAGCGGATGGACGGCTCAATCCGCATTCCCCAAGCACTGCGTCCTTTCCTCAGCTCCCGCTTCCTCTCCCAAGACGGCACTCTCCGGACTGCTCCCTAAGCCATTCTGCCGCGGTGCTCCAGCAAGCCATAGCTGCGGAGAGTATGTCAATCTAGATAGGGATCCCTACCCTGCCAGGGTTTATGTTGCCCAAGCATCGTCCCAAGCAACTCTCACTGGGCCCTCTGGAATCTGAGATCCTCGATATCCTTTGGGAGCTGGGCAGTGCCAGCACCCGCCAAATCCACGAGCGCATTCTGGCCGATCCCAACCGCGAGTTGGCCTATGCCTCAGTAACCACCGTCTTGCAGCGCTTGAGCCAAAAAGGCTGGGTAAGCTGTGAACGGCGCACAGATGCCGAGGGGCGGCCTCTGCCAATGCTGTGGCGGCCCTGTCTCTCTCGCCAGGAAGCTGCCAGCCTGAGGGCCTTTGACCACTTGCAGCAGTTTTTGGCCGTCGGGGATCCCGACACGGTGGCAGCCTTCGCCGATAGCCTGGATCAGGCCAGCGTGTCCCAGTTGCAGGCGATTGCCGAGCGGCTGCGGGCGGCCCGCGAGTCCAGGAGGAAGTCACGGTGAGCCACTTGGGCATGTTGTTGTTGGGCTTGGGCCTCAGTTGGCTGTGGCGAGGCCAGGTGCGGCTGGATAAAGCCGGCCAGTGGGCGCAGCGCTGGCAATGGGCCTGGATCCACTTCTTGCTGCCGCCGCTGTTTTTGCTGATGACTGCCCTTGCTCTAGCTTGGATGGGGCCATGGGGACAAATGGCCGGGTCAGGAGGCTGGTTCTGCTATGGCTGTGCGCTGCTGGTGCTGGCCGTGGCTGGGGGCGTAGCCTTGCACTGGGCTTGGGAGTTCTGGCGCTCCTGCCGACGTGCCCGCCTGCAGGCTCTGGCCCAGGTCGAGCTGTATGGCTCTCCAGCCTACGTGCTGGACTTGGAGATCCCTTTTGCTGCCCAGGTGGGGGTGTGGAAGCCGCAATTGGTGGTTAGCCGCGGTCTGCTGGAGCAGTTGGATGAAGAGCACCTGCAGGCAGTGCTGGCCCACGAAGAGGCCCATCGTCACTACTGCGATACCTTGTGGATGTTTGCGGTTGGTTGGCTGCGACGCCTCAGCGGCTGGCTGCCGAATACGGAGGTTCTCTGGCAAGAACTGCTGACCCTGCGGGAGCTGCGGGCAGATTGCTGGGCGGCTCAGCGGGTGGATCCCTTGGTGCTGGGAGAGGCTCTGGTGCAGGTGGTAGGCCATGGCATGGCGCAGCAGCCGGCAGCGGCTTGGGTTGGCTTTGCCCTGGAAATGGGATCCACTGCGGGGGGACGGCTGCAAGAGCGCATCGATGCCCTATTGCAGCAAGAGGAGTCGGGCCCCGTCGCGCCCTCGTCGCACCTTTCCGTGCAGGGTTGGGCTTGGCTGGGGCTGGCTCTGCTGCCTTTATTGGCCATCCCCTTTCACCACTGAGACGATGGCCTGGGCGGAGCCAAGGATCCTTTCCTTCGGGGGAGTTGCCTGATGGCGTTTTTTTCCCTACGATGGAAGATACTTTGATCCTCGGTAGCTCAGCGGTAGAGCGGTCGGCTGTTAACCGATTGGTCGCAAGTTCGAATCTTGCCCGAGGAGCTTGTTTTTGCTACTTGAAGTCCCGCCCTGGGAGCTATAATGCCCTCTGGCTATTTTTGCGTCACGTATTTCGAGGACAATTGCTGTGATTGACCTGTCGCGGATCCCTGCCCAACCCAAGCCGGGTCTGCTCAACCTCTTGATTGAGATCCCTGGCGGCAGCAAGAACAAGTACGAGTTTGACAAAGACATGGGCGTGATGGCCCTAGACCGGGTGCTCTACTCTTCGGTGCAGTACCCCTACGACTACGGCTTTGTGCCCAATACGCTGGCAGGGGACGGGGATCCCTTGGATGGCCTGGTGATCATGGATCAGCCCACCTTTCCAGGGTGCGTGATTGCGGTGCGCCCGCTGGGCATGCTGCAGATGATCGACGCAGGGGAGCCGGATGAGAAGTTGCTGTGCGTGCCCGCTAAGGATCCTCGCTATGCTTCCGTAACCAAGCTGGAAGATATTGCCCAGCACCGCCTGGACGAGATTGCCGAGTTTTTCGCCACCTACAAGCGCCTAGAGAAGAAAGAAACCCAGATCTTGGGCTGGAAAGGTCTGGCCGAAACCGAGGCAGTGATCGCCAGCAGCATTGCCGCCTACCAACAGTCCAAGTAGCTCCCCAGCTTTTCTGGACTGGAGCGCGCCGCTGAGGGTGCTGGCCAGTTGGCGCCAAGCTGCCCTGGAGTGGGCTCCTTGAGCTAGCCTAGGTTTGGACTCGACAGCTTTTGCTATGGTGGATACCCTTCAGCTTTGGCTCTACCACCTAGAGCAGTGGGCAACGGAGCTGGTTCAAGGCCAACTGCAGCACCTTTCCCCGCTGAGCCTGCTGCTGGTGGGTCTGGCAGGTTTGGTTACCAGCCTTTCTCCCTGTCTGCTCTCTATGTTGCCGGTAACCATTGGCTACATCGGCGGCTACACCCCTAGCCCTGATGAAGAGGCCGGAAAAGTGCGTCGGCACATCTGGGCCCAATCTTTGGGTTTTGCGGCTGGGGTGGCTTTTACCCTGACCCTGCTGGGTTTGGGGGCAGCTTTGCTAGGCCGGGTTTATGGACAAACCACTGCCTTTGGATCCCTAGTGGCGGGAGGGATCGCCATCCTCATGGGCCTGAACCTGCTGGAAGTCTTCCCCCTGCGCTTCCCCGATTGGTTTAACCGGTTGGAGATCCCTGGCCAGTGGCCTGGGCTGAGCCGGTCGGTGGTGCTGGGATCCACCTTTGGCCTGGTGGCTTCTCCCTGCAGCACGCCGGTTTTGGTGGCCCTGCTGGGCTGGGTTTCCACCACGGAGCAGCCCTGGGTGGGGGGCGGGTTGCTGCTGGCCTATGCCCTGGGGCTGGTCTTGCCGCTGCTCTTGGCAGGGGTGTTTGCCGGCTCGCTCAAGCAACTGCTGGCCCTGCGGCGCTGGTCGGGCTGGTTCACCTATGCCAGTGGCGTGGTGTTGGTGGGCTTTGGTACCGTCACGATCCTCTCCGCTTGGGCCTAAGGGATCCCTGCCGCTACAGGCTAAGATGGGGCTGCCCTCCAGTTGGGAGCGGCGATTCAAGTCTTGAGCTAACAACTTCCCATGGTTATCCACCCTCTTCCGCTGTTGCGGCGGTATTTTCGCCATGAGCTGCTGCCGCTGCTGGCGGATCTGCGCCTAGCCATTGGCCTTCTCTTGGCGATTGCCCTTTTGAGCGCCCTGGGCACGGTGATCGAGCAAGAGGAAACGGTGGCCTTCTACCAGGCTCACTATCCTGAGCATCCGGCCCTGTTTGGCTTTCTCACCTGGCGGCTGATCCTCAAGCTGGGGTTGGATCACGTCTATCGCACCCCTTGGTTTCTGGCCCTGTTGATCCTCTTTGGCAGCAGCCTGGCCGCCTGTTCTTTCACGCGCCAGTGGCCGATGCTCAAGGTGGCCCGTCGCTGGAGCTACCTCACCCGTCCTTCCTCCTTCCAGCGGCTGCCCTTTTGGGTCTATCTGCCCCAACACTCCCTAGAGGGACTGCCGCAGCGGCTGCGACAACGGGGTTATGCGGTGTTTGAGGAGGGATCCCGGCTCTACGCCCGCAAGGGGCTAATCGGGCGGTTCGGCCCCATCTTGGTGCACGTCAGCCTGCTGCTGATCCTGTTGGGAGCCATCTGGGGCAGCCTCGGGGGCTTTAAGGCCCAGGAGCTGATTCCCAGCGGTGGGGTTGCCGCCATTGAACATGTAACCGGGGCAGGGGATCTGGCTCATCTGCCCACCTGGCAAATTCGGGTTAACCGCTTCTGGATCGACTATGCTCCCGACGGACGGGTAAAGCAGTTTTATTCTGACCTCTCGATTCTGGATGGGGGACAGGAGGTCAAGCGCCAGACCATCTCTGTCAACCATCCCCTCTCCTACCGCGGCGTGACCCTCTACCAAGCCGACTGGGGCATCGACAGCATCCGCATCCGCCTTAACAACAGCCCCTCCTTCCAAATTCCAGTGGTGCCGGTGCCCACCCAGGCGGGCAGCAAGCTCTGGGGCGCTTTTGTGCCCACCCGACCGGATCTAAGCGAGGGCTTGACGCTGTTGTTGCCAGATTTGCAGGGGACGGCCCTGCTCTACGACACCCAGGGCCAATGGGTAGGATCCCTGCGCCAGGGCATGAGCCTGGCCCTCGACGAAGTGGCTCCGCAGCGCTTTCCCAACCCCCTTACCCTGCACCTAGATGAGGTTATCGGCGCCACCGGCCTGCAAATGAAATCGGATCCAGGGATCCCTCTTGTCTATCTTGGCTTTGGGCTGCTGATGCTGGGGGTGGTGATGAGCTATTTCAGCTACAGCCAAGTTTGGGCTCTGGAGACGGAAGCAGGGCTTTACCTGGGGGGCAAAACCAACCGCGCCCTGGTGACCTTCGAGCGGGAGTTTGCCCACCTGGTGGAGCAGCAACTGCTCTCCTCTCCCCCTTCTCCGGCAAAAGAACTCAATCCCGCCGCTCGCGTCAGCGGGACGGAGTCCTTAGCCAACGGCTAGCCTACCCAAGTGCCGGCTGTTTGACCAACAACACTGCCCAGGGTTATCTAGCTCCCCTCTCCCTCAGGGAGAGGGGCTGGGGGTGAGGGTGTTCCTCAGGGAGAGGGGCTGGGGGTGAGAGCAGAACTGCCCAAATCCGGCAGGCTGACTGCAAACAGGGTGCGGTTCTCGCCGCTTTCCACCCGCAGGATCCCTTGCAGCAGCTCCACCGCCTTTTTCACCAGCGGCAGGCCCAAGCCGGTGCCCCCCTGGTGGGCGTAGTCCAGTTGCGGAATGCGGTGGAACTTCTCGAAAATGCGGGGCAGGTGCTCCGCTGGGATCTCGACGCCGGTGTTGATTACCTGCAAATGGAGACACGAAGAATCGCCCGCCACTTCCAGGTAAACCTGCTGGCCAGCAGGGGTGTATTTGGCAGCATTGGCCAGCAACTCGCTGAGGATGCGGGTGAGCAGCCCCACATCGGTGCTGAACAGGATGGGTTCAGAGGGAATGCGGGAGACAAAAGTGAGCCGGCGCTCCTGAAAGCGCAGAGCAAAGGGCGGCACCAGCTTTTCCAGCCACTCTCGCACCTCGAAGCGGGCAATCTCCAGACTGCGGCTGCCGGCCTCTAGCCGCTGCAGATCCAGCAGGTCGTTGACCAAGTCCAGCTCTTTTTGCCACTCCTGTTTGAGGATGTGGAAATAGGGGATCTGCGCCTCGGAAAGACCGCGCACCTCCAACATTTTCAAAGCCATTTTCATGTTGGTCAGAGGCGTGCGCAGCTCGTGGGAGACCATGCTGAGAAACTCTTCTTTGAGCTCGTTGAGCCGCTGCAGTTGCCGGAGCTGGGCCTGGATTTCTTGGTAGAGGCGGGCCTGGCGAATGGCGATGCTGCACTGGGTGGCCACCTGCTCGGCAAAGTGGATCTCGGCTTCAATAAACCCTTCCTGGGGCAAGCGGATCAACTTGAGAAAGCCCAGCAACGAGCCCGTGCCCAAGGAAAGCTGCCCTTCTTCCTGTTCCACAAACAGGGGGCAGGCGAGGAAGGTGCAGCGCCCCCGCAGCGGGTGATCCGTGCTGAAGTAGAGGGTCTGGCCTTGGCGAAGCTGGCGCAAAAGAACGGGATCCAAGGGCAGGGTAACTTGGCCTATAGGGGGCAGGGATCCCGCCGCTTCGTAGACCAGCGTGTAGGTCTGGGTTTCCGGATGGATGAGGGCCACACCGCAGGCGCCCAGTTGGAAAGCCTGGGTCAGCTCCCGCACCACGGTGGCCAAGATCTCCTGTTCGTCCAGGCTGGAGCGCACCTTGTCGCCAATGAGCCGCAGCATTTGCTCGTACCTTACCCGCTGGGCCAGCTCGGCATTGCGCACCTCCACCTGGTAGCGCAGCTCGGCATTGGCAGCTTGCAGTTGCTCAAACAGCTCCGCCTGTTGCAGCGCCAGCCCCAGTTGATCGGCAATTTGTCGCAAAAAATCCGGCATCCAGGGATCCCATTTTTTGGGGGCGCTGCACTGGTGGGCAATCAACAGCCCCCAGAGGCGGGCCAGCCCGCCGTCTGTGCCGTCAGGGCCAGCCGACTGCAAGATGGGCACCACCAAGTTGGCCCGCACCCCTAAGCTGGCCAGCAGCTCCCGGTGGCAGGGCTGGATGGGGGCAGTGTCGATATCTTCAATGGCGGAAATGCGGCCCTGCTGATAGGCTTGGTGCCACTGGGTTACGAAACAATGATCTTCGATAACCAGGCCCAGCAGGCTCAACTCTGGCCGGCTAACCGATTCCATGGCGATCTCGCCCACCCAATCGGGGAAAAAGCGGTAGATCACCACCCGCTCTACATCCAACAAACGGCGAACTTCCTCTACAGCAAAACTGAGGATGGACTCCACCTGCAACGATTGCCGGATCCCTTGGACGATGTGGCTGAGCAGCCGGGCTTGGTGGAGCTGCAATTGAACCTGCTCCTGGGCCTGCTTGCGCTCGCTGATATCGACAATTGAGACAACGCCGTAAATCTGTTTCTCGGGAGTCTCCGCCACAAAAGACGAGAGATCCACCCACCGGATCTCGCCACTTTTGCGGATGTAGCGTTTTTCCATCCGGTAGCCGCGGCGGCGGCCTGCTCGTATTTCTTCGACATAGATTGCCTCCTGCCGCAGATCCTCAGGATGCGTTATGTCGGCGTAATTCATGCTCAAGAGCTCGGCCTCGGTGTAGCCGGTGAGCTGGCAAAAGCTCTGGTTCACCTTTAGCAAGTGCCCCGCCGCATCCGTGACCGCCATGCCCACCGGGGCTTGCTCGAAGAGACTTTGAAACAGATCTTGCTGATACTGCAGAGAGTGCTGAAGTTGTTGCTGTTGGTTTTGCAACTCTTTTTCCGGGGTCAAATCCTGTACGCTGACGATCATGCCGATTACCTTTCCCTGGGCATCTAGCCAGGGAGCCTCCAAAATCCGCACCGG
>NZ_JANSIR010000112.1:1087-8450 GCF_047462155.1 Synechococcus sp. OH2 | reverse complement strand
AAACCGTTCCCCGCTGCGGCGCCTGAAGGTCAGTTCCCATCCCTGCGGGGGCCGCCCCTGGGCAAAGGCGGCGGTGATCTTGCCCATCTCTTCCGGGGGCCAATAGACAAAAGGGGGCTCCTTCCCGATGAGCTCCTCCTTGGGCCAGCCCACCATCGTGGCAAAGGTCTCGTTGACGTAGATCTGTCTGCCTTGTGAATTGACGGCGGCAATGCCCAGAGGAATGGCGCGTTCGATGGCAACGCGCAAATTCAGGGTGGTTTGTCGATCTGGTAGATCCAGCTTCCCTGTTGACGGCTCCCTCCAGACCGCTGCTGAAGGCGGCGGGCCTAAGGTTAGCCGCCAGCACAGCTCATCTTGGTTCACCACCCCCAACAGGGATCCCGCTTCGTCCACCACCGGCAAGTGGCGGATCCCGTGGGCCCGCATCAACTCCAACAATGCCAAGGGATCGCGGTAGTTGCCGACGGCCAAGGTCACGACCAGGGTGGTCATCACCTCAGCCAGGGTGGATCCCTGCCAAGAGCGGTCGCTGGCCACCCACCGCAACACGTCCACAGGTGTCAAAATGCCCACCACTCGGCCTGCGTCCACCACCAAGGCGTAGGGCCAGGAGCCATTCTTTTGCGCCAGCAGGGAGAGAAGCTCGGCAAGGGAGCTGTCAAGCCCGACCAAGGGCGGCATCCGGCCAAACAACTGTTCCAGGGATCCCGATGGAGAGGGCAAATCTTGCGCCATGTCGGAGGACAACTGAACCTTAAAGTTACAGTCAAAAAAAGTTTTAAATAGTATCGCGGCCAGGAGCCTTTAGCCAAAACCAGACAAAATACTCAGAGGTAGTTTTGACTCTAGGTAGGTGATGGTTTTAACCTAACTTTAACCTTATAATTGAGAGTACCACGTCGAGCAAAGAAGTTTTGGATCTTGACATAAATCTTTACATCTATTCACTATTTAAACTTACCGTCCAACTAATTTATGTTGGTTTATGGACTGAGACTTCAGGAACAAGTTAAGCTCTTAGCTTGCTATTGAAGGTAATTTTCAGCCCTAGGTTGCGACTCTTACACCTTATCGAGATTTTGCCTTTGTCTAAAAAGGGACAATCATCATCTTGTTACTCTGTTTTTTCAAGCATCCTCGCGTCATCGGCTTAAGCTTTAATTGGTTTGATTGAAGACAGATTTGACGGATTTTGTTTGAGCGGCTGCCAGCTTGCCTGAGATCGATCTGTGCCGCTGAGGCGATCCCTCCCCAACCCTTCGTTCCCGGGGAAGGGACTTGGGAAGCTGCCTCTATCGCGAGCTTCATTGGCTACCCAGAGGGAGCCGCGGCTATACTGACCAGGGGAGGAGCTTGCCACCTACACTGAAATCAGGCAAGTTGATCCCGATACGTGGGGGTTCAGGTTTTGCTTACCTTTTGGTGCGTTCTAAGCTCAGTTCTTCTCGATGACCTTTTCTCCGCCGCTGACAGATTTTCTCTCCAGCCAGGCTGCTCCTATTTCCATCCAAACTCCCTCGACGGTTCCAGAATTGGTGCAGCTCCTAAAAGAGTGCCGCGGGCAGAAGGTGCTGCCGCTTGGGCAGGGGAGCAAGTGGGGATGGGCTCCTCGCTTGGAGACAGTGGATCTTATCCTCAGTACCCGTGGGCTGTGCCGCTTGATCGACCATGCAGCTGCTGACCTAACGGCGACGGTAGAGGCCGGTATGACCCTGGCGGAGCTACAGGCCATCTTGGCCGAGCGGGGGCAATGGTGGCCGGTGGATCCCCTTTACCCTGACTGGGCCACAGTGGGCGGCATTATCGCCACTGCCGATACGGGCTCGCTGCGCTGGCGTTACGGTAGCATTGGCGACCTAGTGCTGGGCATTAGTTGGGTGCGGGCGGACGGGGAAGTGGCCAAAGCGGGCGGGCGGGTGGTCAAGAATGTGGCCGGCTATAACTTGACAAGACTGTTCGCCGGATCCCTGGGCAGCTTGGGGATCCTGACCCAAGTCAGCCTGCGGCTCTATCCCCTGCCGGCGGCCCAGACAACTTTGCTGGCCAGGGGATCCCTAGCGGACGTGGAGGCCCTGGCTCGGCAGGTACTGAGTGCGCCGGTGAGCCCAGTGGGGATGGATCTCTGGCTGAGGGCAGAAGGGCCACAGCTTTGGCTCAGCTTCCACGGCTCGGGGCGGGCAATTGCCCAGCAAATGGCCCAGGTGCGGCGGCTGGCTGCAGGGGAGTTGGCTTGGCAAGAGGCAGGCCCTGGGGCTTTGTCCATGCCCCCACCCGCTTCAGGAATGGTTCTGGCCAAGTTCGGCTGCTTGCCCAGCCAGAGCCTGGCCATTTTAGAGCAGTTTCAGTCCCTCTTTCCCAAAGCTCAGGTGCAACTGCATCGCGGCTGCGGCCTGGGGCGGGCTTGGATCCCCCAGCCTGAGGTGGGATCCCTGCTACAGTTACAGCGCTACCTCAAGTCGGTAGGCGGGTTTCTCCTGCTGCTGGAGGCACCGGCAGCCCTGAAGACAGCTCTGGCCCACGATTTCGGCCCGACAGCAACCCTGATGCGCAAGCTGAAGCAGCAGTTTGATCCCGCCGCCATCTTCAGCCCCAGCTTGATATAGCTACTCCAAATCACGCCGAAACATGGCGCCGTTAGCGGGCCTGCACAGGGATCCCCAGCATTGCCAGCAAGGTTTTAGCAGCATCCTGGCCGGAGAGCCAAGCACCTTCTACTCGCTCTCCGGCACACCAATCGCCGGCGCAGACCAACGGCAACCCCCTGCCGGCACTGGCAGGGACGTGGGTGCCCAGGCTGGCCAAACCTATCGTTTCCACGGGAAAAGCGTAGCGCCAGCGATGCACCTGCATCCATTGCGGCGAGGCCAGCCAGGGATCCAGGCGTTTGGCGGCGTGGGCCAGCAGTTCTCGACCAGCTTTTTCCAGCTCGGCGGGGCCAGCATCCAGATATAGCGACGACCACTCCGCCCCCCCGTGAAAGACCACCAGCGGCGGCAAGGGCTGCGGGCGCTTGCTGCTGTCCAGGGCCAGCCAGGCCAGCATCGGATCCTGCAAACACTTGATCCCCTTCCAAGGCGGCAGCGGCGTGCTCTCTGAATAGCCGGCCAAAACGGCAATGCAGGGCTGGTAGGCGGCGGATCCCAGCAGAGATAGCAGGTTGTTGGCAGGAGGAATCCCCTCTTGCAGCAAAGGCAACAACTGGGGAGCCGGGATTGCCATCACCACTGCCGCGGCCTCGTAGCACTGGCCGTTTTCGGCCTGTAATTGCCAGGTGGTTGCCAGCGGCCTGAGGCCAACCACACGCGTTTGGGTGTGGATGGACAAGGAAGTGGCTAGCTGTTTGGCCAGCATCGTCATGCCCCGGGGGCAGATGTAGCGGGGTTTCTCAGCATTGGAGTCCTCTGGGCGCAGCCCCTCTCGATCCAGCAGGTGCAACGAGCGCGTCCATTCCCTCAGCAGCCCCAGGCCCAGCAGCTCCTTCACCCAGCGATAAAAGCTGTCGGAATCGGGGGTCAGATATTGAACCCCGTGATCTACAGGCACTGTTTGTCCGGCATGCTCAACCCGCCGGGTGGCCATGCGCCCACCCAAACCCACCGATTTCTCCAGCACCAAGCCCTCCAGCCCCGCCCGCCGCAGTTGCCGTGCACAGGCTAGGCCAGCCACCCCGGCGCCAACGACAACGACGTCCGCCGACTTTCCGCTGCCCAGGCCGGAAGGGGGCATTGCACCCTGGAGATTTTTGTCCGACATACAGAGCCTATCGGCTGCAACCGAATCCCACCTTCAGCTCCCGCCTTTGCCAAAGGGGTTGTTGCCCCTTTCGCCGAAGAGCTTGGCTTCCCCCTTGATGGCAGCCTTGATGATGTTGTAGGCTGCCCAGCCAACCACCAAAACAATAGGTGCCAGGACGATCAGCGGACGGAGATCCATATCCATAGTTTCATCCCCCTCTCGTGAATGGAGTAAATGGAAAAAACAAGAGCTTCCAGGGCTGGCACCTGCTGGGATCCCGAAGAGCGAAGCTTTTTGGGGTTTGGATCCCGCTTTGGGCGCGGCACAACTCCGGAAGAACGGCTATACCCAGAATAACCCCAGGCATACCCTCTCCCGCTAAGCCCTGACGGACTGGGGCAAAGACGTCCGCTCACGCCAGCAGGACAGGATCCCTGGATGATTTCTCAGAGTTGCTGCTTCAACGGACGGGTAACCCAGGATCTTCACACAGCCGGAGAGTGGCTGCTTCGCCGTTCCTAGCCCATTCTGCAGCAAGCCCGGGTTCTGGACAAGAGCTTGCCTTGTTGCCTCTTGCGGGGATGGGCCAATCGAGGGCGAGAAAGTCCGTCACTTGCGCCATGTAGACTACGCCCAGAAGTAGCGCGGAAGTTTAGCCAGCTAGAGGGTAGCGCTCCATCAGGTAACAGAGGCAATCTTGGCGGATGATGCGGCTGTTGAGGGTGAGCATGCCCGGCACAAGGGGCACGCGGGTGCGAATTTCGCCATCTTGGGCGTAGAAGAAGCGATCCGCCACATCTTGGCCCTGCTCGTCTTGGACCTCCAGGTGGAAGCCGTTGTTTGTCCAGCCGATGCGGGTGTGGGGAGGGAGCTCCCGAAAGTTGAGGAGATCCAAATCGGGGAGAAAGCGCAGGTGCGGCTGGGATCCCTTGGGCTCTTCCCCCGCTTCCCCAAAGCTGAAGCTCACCTCCTCCGGGATCTTGACGATGGCGACGCTGTGAAATAGATCGATATCCTGTCGCAGGACGGGGCGTTGCGGCAGCGCCGACAGGTGCAGGCAGGCTTCCAGAAATTCGTAGGCATGTTGGGTGCCGTGGGGCTGATCCGGCTTGCCACATTCCAGGGTCACCGCCGGGCAGAAGCGCCCAAAGGCCATACTCTGTACCCCTTCTGGCTTGGTGAAATAGAGGACGGTGCGCCCAAACAAGGTGGCCAGGTGCAAGGTAGAACGATCTAAGTAATTGACACAGGCGTAGTGGGGATTGGTGCCTGTGTTGTTGTGGAGGTCAACGCTGACAAACACGCCGCGTTGCTGCATCTGCCGCAGGACGGCCTGAGCCATAGCGTGTTCGGGAGTGGAGCCGGGGCCCCAGATGCGGTTGTAGTCCGGTTGGCTGTCTAGCCGCCGTTGCCCGTGGCGGGCAGCCTGCACATTGCCGATGAAAAGGGACAGGGAACGGGGCAGTTCCCGGTGGACGTAGCGGCGCAGAAGCTGTCGCACCGCCTGCCAACCGGTGACCTCGTTGCCGTGGAGCAGGACGGACACAAACAAGGGGGGATCCCGTCGTCCTGCCAGATGGATGAGGGTTGGCCCGCCCAATTGGTCGTAGAGTTGATGGGCTTCTAAATCTAGGAGTTGCTCCGGCAGGTGATCGAGAACAGTGAGCATACGGTTTTTTGGACAAGCACCTCAACGCAAACCTTTTGGCTGCTCAAGGGCAGAGGGGATCCGGGAAATAGGCCCTCACCCCCAGCCCCTCTCCCAACGGGAGAGGGGAGATGGAGATTGGGGTAGCGAACTGTCTCATCCTTAGCTGGAGGTAAACAACTGGCTGTCGTGCTTGTGGCTTAGGTCGTCGCCCTGACCTTTGAGAAAGCATCCCTTCCGATGCAGGCATGCCCAAGCGGTGACTTATCCCCCCTGCCGGCAACTATGGGGAGACGGCTTCCCTAGCCGAGATCCCAGGTGTGTACCGGCTGACCTTGCCGCTGCCGTTCCCAGTAGGCACAGGTCAATTGTTGCATATCTTTACCATGCCGAGCCACGTAGCGGCGCTGCCAGGTGGCCCCATTCTGCCCCGACTCGACACGGCCGCGGAGAATGCCCAGGTACTCCTGGATGTCCTGGGGCGCCAAGTCCAGTTGCGCCAAGCCCGCCTCTGCTTGCGGGAGCAGCTCTTGCAACAACAATTGGCGCAGGGATCCCTGCCAACCGTTGAGCCAGGTGATGGGGGCCTCGAGGCCGAAGCGGGCGGCCGTATAAAAATTGGCGCGGCACTGGGCAAAGCTCAGCTCCTGCTCCGGGGGAAGAGGTCGGGATCCCAGGGCTTGCACCAGGCCAAAGTAGAAGGCCGCATTGGCAATCATGTCCGGCAGGGTGGGGCCTGCTGCAGCCACCCGCTGTTCGATGCGCAGGTGGGGAATGGGCTCCAAGCCGATGAGGGGGCGGTTCCAGCGCCAGATGGTGCCGTTGTGCAGACGCAGGTGGGCCAGCTCCGAGGGGGCAGCGGCTAACCTTTGCGGCAACACCACCGGGTAGCGGTGCAGATTTTCCCAAAACAGCTCCATTAGGGATTCCTGGACATAGCCTTGCCCGAAGGTAACGCGAGCTTGGTGGGTAGGGGCGAGGGGGGGTGGGCCATCCAACGCCTGCTCAAACACCGGGATGCGGGTTTCCGCCCACAGGTCGTGCCCAAACAGATAGGGAGAATTGGCTGCCAGGGCTACCAAGGGGGCCGATACGAGCAGGGAAGCGTTGAAGTAGCGGGCTGCCTGGTGGGGCGACACCTGCAGATGGATCTGAAAGGAGGTGGTGGCTGCCTCCAGCATGACGTTTGGGTGGGTGACGCGTAGCCGGGTGGCAGGCCCTGCGATCGCCAGCCCCAGGGGCGGGATCCCTGAGGGTTGCTCGCGCCGGTGCAGGTTTAGGATCTGCTCGTTGAGGGCCAGGTAGCGCTTGCGAGGCGAGATCATTTCCAAAGTGAGCTGCTGCTGCTGCAGCGTGGGCAAAATGCCGATCATCATCAGCCCCGCCTGCAGTTGCTCGGCCACTCGGCAGCAGTGAGCCCAGGTCTGCGCCAGCTCTTGCTGCAACTGCCGCAGAGCCGAACCGACCAAGACCTGAGGCCGGCCGTTGATCTCGATGTTGAAGCGGGCCAGTTCCGGCACCACCAGCGGGTTGTTGACGGCCTCCAGGTAGGCGGAGTTGATCGGGGCCGGCTCTCCCTGGGGGGTGACTAGCCAAGCTTCCAGCTCAAACCCACCCACCAGGGATCCCTGGGCAAAAGGTCGACAGGCGGGATCCAGCCCCGGCACACCGGCCAGCCAGCGCTCCAGCAAATCCGTTTCTTGCTGCAGCCGAGCTTTGAACTCAGCAAAATCCTCCGCGCCAAAGCTGAGGGAGGCAATCTCTTGGCCCATCGAGACAACTCCGCAGCTCCCCTGGATGAGATCACCTAGAAACCGCAGAAAGCCGCGCTCTGGCGCAGCCAGTCGCGAAGCGGGACGGAGTCCTTGCGTCGGGAGGAATGCGAGAAGCCGGACGACAGTATAGCATCTGATGAGATAAAATAGATAGGGGCATGCCCCAAGTCCTGACTATCTCCTGCAAGCTTAAGGTGTCTGC
>NZ_JANSIR010000112.1:899-1017 GCF_047462155.1 Synechococcus sp. OH2 | reverse complement strand
AGGTGTGCAGGCGGGTTGCAGGCTCGCGCAAGGTTGCCCGCCAAAAGAGCCGTCCGGTCAAAGCGTTCAAGGGCGGCTTTGTTACCTACGATGCCCACATCTTCTCTTTCCGCGAGAA
>NZ_JANSIR010000112.1:312-889 GCF_047462155.1 Synechococcus sp. OH2 | reverse complement strand
TTTTGCGCGAGCCTTGCTCGCGCCAGTGGGCCGGAGGCCTTACTGGGTGAACGAGAACACACCGGAGAAGATAGTCAACGCCGTCAAGCTCCAATCGCTCTGCTACCGCGAAATTCGTACCCGCTTTGGACTGTCCAGCAACCTGGCACAACAGGTGTGCAGGCGGGTTGCAGGCTCGCGCAAGGTTGCCCGCCAAAAGAACCGTCTGGTCAAAGCGTTCAAGGGGGGTTTTGTGACCTTTCGCGCTAGCGGGACGGAGTCCTTTGACGCTCGCACCTTTTCTTTTCGGGAATTCTTTTCGGGAAAAAGACTGGACGGTGTCGCTGACCACCATTGAGGGGCGGGAACGCTTTGAGTTGGCAATGGGCAACTACCAGCGGGCCGTGTTGGCAGGCGCCGATCCCAAACCGGCCACGCTCATCAAACGCCAAGACGGTTCGGTTCTTACTATGTCGAGATTTGCGTGGAGCAGGATCCACCAGAGCCACGAGACACTGCCAAGGCAATGGGTGTGGACTTGGGTAGGAGAGAGATTGCCCACACCAAGGACTCCGTCCCGCTGACGCGAACAGAGGGA
>NZ_JANSIR010000112.1:0-302 GCF_047462155.1 Synechococcus sp. OH2 | reverse complement strand
CAGAGACCACTACTCCCGCTTGAGAGCGGCTCTGCAACGCAAGGCCAGGAAGGGCCCACGCAGCAGTTGGCGGAGATGCCGGGAGCTGTTGCAACGGCTGTCTGGCCGGGAGAGATACTTTCAAGCTTGGGTGAACCATCGCATCTCCAAGTCCATTGTTGCTAGGGCACAGGCGACCCACCGTTTTATTGCCTTGGAAGACCTGACCGGGATTAGGGAGCGTGTCAACCAACAGTCATGCAGCAAGAGAGAGTGGCGGCGGTCGAACAGTGAGGCCTACGGCCCGCTAGCGCGAGGGGCGT
>NZ_JANSIR010000111.1:41442-43033 GCF_047462155.1 Synechococcus sp. OH2 | reverse complement strand
TCACCAGGAGAATTGCCTACCAGTGCCGCTTGCGCCCTATTCCCAGGCAAGTCGCCTGGATGGACGGCTGGCTGGAGTCGCTGCATAGGCAGTACAACTATCGCCTGGCAGAGGGCTTCCACTGGTGGGAGCAGAATCGCTGCGTATCCACGCTTGCTCCTTGACCGTCTGTCACCTGCCCCAGTTGAAAAACCAGCCCACCTTCTACTCCCAAAAACGAGACTTGGTGAACTCCAAGGCTCTGTTTCCTGAATACCAAGAGATTCATTAATCGTAATCAAATACAGGGCGGTGGGGCGTCCCGTTCTGTTCGCGTCAGCGGCGCGGAGCGCTAAAGCTCAGGAAACGTCCTGTGCCATAACAGGAGTCCCTGTTCGCGCAGCGTGGTGTAAGCCATGAAACCCGCACTCGATGCGTCAGCTTGAGGGCGGGAGTACGTCACCATAGTGGCTCTCGCTTTGGCTCAGAAAGCTCGTAAAGGGATCCCTCAGTTTGCAACTGCTGCTATGCTACGGGACAGGTTAGCGGATCCCTTGGCGCTATGCCCTCGCGTCGTTCCAAGTCGGTTTTGAACCCCGGTTCAGAGATGGAGGGGGGGCGTCTCCTAGCCCTAAAAAATCAGATCGAGGCAATCCTCTACTTGAAGGGGCAGCCGTTGGCCCTATCGACACTGGCCCAGTTGGCCCAGTGCAGCCGCGACGAGGCCTACGATGCACTGTTGGAGCTGATGGAAGACTACGCCCACCGCGACTCCGCCCTAGAGGTGCTGCAGGTGGAGGAGGGGTTTGCTCTACGGTTGCGCGAGCCTTTTTTGGAGCTGGCCAACCAGCTCTTGCCCCCTGAAATCGGGGTGGGCGCCACCCGTACCTTGGCGACTATCGTTCTACGTGGCCCCCTCTCGCAAGCTGACTTGGTGGAGTTACGCGGTCAGGGTGCTTACCAACATGTGGCAGAGCTGGTGGAAAAGGGCTTTGTAACCCGCTATCGCAAAGAAGGCAGCCGCTCCCCCTGGTTGCGGGTGACGGATAAGTTCCATCGCTACTTTACCTTGCAAGACGGGAAAGCTTGCGCTCTAGCTGCAAGGTCAGCGTCGAGATGAAAGGCGCGGCAAACAAGTCCAGTCTATACCGGCGAGTTTACCAATCCTCTAGAAAACAAAACCGGCCAAGGCGTTCTCTACACTTGCATCTTTGTTCGTGGTAGTTTAGACCCCTCAGTTTATTCGCAACAAATGCCTGCGCTACTGAATGGATAACCAAGGAGCTGGCCGGTACGACCTCTCTAAACTCTCTGCTGTGCTGGCCAAAGAATATGAGTGAGCAGCTCAGCTCAACGCAATGGCAAGGCAAGCTAGCGCAGAGCGGGCTTAGTCGGCCATCCAGCGTTTCTATGACAACTGCCAAGCCAAGAAACCAGGGAAGAAGGGCTTTCCCAAGTTCCAGAAGCACTGCCGCTCGGTTGAATACAAGACGACAGGGTGGGAACTCTCACAAGACGGGAAGCATCTCACCTTCCCCAACAGTTTTAAGGCTGGAACCTTTCTGCGGCTGGAAGCTTCTGACCCATGGTTTTACGGCATTTCGCAGATTAA
>NZ_JANSIR010000111.1:26787-41342 GCF_047462155.1 Synechococcus sp. OH2 | reverse complement strand
GGTAGTGCGGAGAGCCGATGGCTACGACGCTCAGTTTTGCATCGACGTTGACCCGCAGGAAGAACTTCCACCTACGGGTAAGGTTGTCGGTATTGAGTTGGGGCTGACATGCTTCTACGAAGCAACCGAGGGTACTGTAGTGGAAAACCCCAGGTTTCCGAGGCAGCGTAGAGACTGGGTGGTGAAACAGGCCCGGGCGCTGGTGTGTCCGTAGCGTGGTTTTGTGCGCTTGCGTCAGCGGTGCGGAGCACTAACTGTCTTAAGCGGGTTTGAAATGACCACAAAGTTAAGGATCCCCTCACCGGGGATCCAGATCAAGGAGCCACGGCTTCAGCGGAGAAGGGAGCCCTTCTCCTGAGCCAACATCAGCTAGGTTGCTGGGACTCTTACTTGTTGGGCTGAGGGGTGACTCGCAGGTAGGGCTTAATTTCCTTGTAGCCTTTCGGGAACTTTTCTTTGAGCACTTCCGGATCTTTCAGCGAAGGCGGGATAATGACATCGTCGCCATCTTTCCAGTCGGCGGGGGTGACGACGTTGTACTTATCTGTCAACTGCAGAGCATCGATTGCCCGCAGCAGCTCGTCGAAGTTGCGCCCCGTGCTGGCTGGATAGGTGAGGATAAGGCGGATTTTCTTGTTGGGATCAATAACGAACACTGAGCGCACCGTCAAAGGCAGTCCTTCTTGATTGAGGTTGGTCTGATCCAGCATGCCGTAGAGCTGGGAGACCTTGCGGTCAACGTCTGCCAAGATGGGATAAGTCACCCGGGCATTCTGAGTTTCCTCGATGTCTTTCACCCAGCCGACGTGGGAGTCCACATCGTCCACGCTGAGGGCCAGCACCTTCACCCCTCGCTTCTCGAACTCAGGCATCAGCTTGGCAACAGTACCCAGCTCGGTGGTGCAGACCGGCGTGTAGTCAGCGGGGTGCGAAAACAACACTACCCAGCTATCCCCGGCCCAGGAATAGAAGTCGATTTCGCCGTGGGTGGACTTTTGCGTAAAATTGGGAGCCGTATCGCCAAGTCGGAGAGACATACACTCTTTCTCCTCAGTAAAGGGTTCAGTCCGGTGAGGTCAGGATCCGGATCCTTGCGCTCGATCCGTCTGCTGTCTATTTTGCCACAAAAACTCCACTTTTCCGAGCGGATTTTAGGAGATTTTAAGATCATCGCCAACTTGCCCGCAAGGTGAGAAGCCCTTTCCTAATGTGAACAATTGTTGTGGGCAGTCTTAACATTCTGTAGTTTCCTTACAGGCTACAACGGCGGCGTGCTAGGGGTATTGTAGACAACAGAATCTAGCTCCTCTGCTGAGGTCATGGGATCGATGGAAAGCCTAGAAGCAGCTACACCTTACAGCCTGGCCACCCTGTGGGCCCAAAAATATGTAGACAAGTTGCGGGCGCAGGCGGCCTTGGGCGAGCTGCCAGGTACCCAATTAGCCGACAAAGTGAAGGGATCCCTGCGCTTTGCCAGCTCCCAGGCCTGGGCAAAAACGGAGCGGCTCTTGGCTGCCGAAATCCCGAGGCAGCGGCTGGATCCGGACTTGATCGATCCCTGGCAAATTGCCGAGGACTCCCGTGAGTTATTTGAAAAGGCAGCGGAAAGTTGTGGGGAGGGCCTCTCGCCAGTGCGCTTTTCGGTAAAGATTGCACCGTTCTGTGGCAGCCTGCGGGCCCGCTACAGCGAACGGGATCCGCGGGTGCTGGGCTTTTTGAGCATGCAATTCCACTACACGGGGCAGATGGTCTTGCAAGCTCTATCCCCTCAGGAGCGCAGCCTCTTCCACCCCTACTTGAAGATCATGGACGACCACCTCTACATGCCCCTGCAGAGGATGTACGAGGGTGCCGCTGTCCACGCCGGCGATAGCGCTTCTTCTGCCTCTTTGCTGGCTGTTCAGGAACTGCTGCCCATCGTAACCAGTGTGGCGGAATTTATCTGTGCCGAAGTGGCTCAGCGTTTCCCGGACTATCGCTGCGAAAGCGGCCCCTTGACGGATCTGGAGGTGCGGATTTCCAGCATCCGCGATGTGGAGATGTTCCAGGTGTACCTGGGCCTCTGTGCCTTGGAAGGCAGCGTGGCCGCTGTGCAGCAGGAGCTGTTTCCCCTTTGCGTGATGCTATACCCCCCTCTGAAGGTGGAGTGGAAACTGGTGCGGCAGATGCTGGAGCTGTTGGATAAGGCTTTGCACTCTCGTCTCAGCCCGGCTAGCTACACTTTCCTCCTGCCTTACCTGCAAGCTGTACAAGGGATGTTCTCTCTGGAGGTTTTCCCCGAAAGCGACCCAATCTGGAGCCATCATCCCGACGTACTGTGCTATATGGGAACGGCGCAGAAGCTGCTGCAAGAATTGATGGGTCAAAAAGTCACTTGAAAATCCTCACGCTTGTCCACTCTATCTTTAGAGCAGGACAGGCTGTTGGGCTATCGCTCTTCAAACCTGCTGGGATCTACGGAGTGTCCAGGAAAGGGGTGGGCTCCACCAGCTCGGTCACAAATTGGTGCAGAATGGGCAGGTAGCGCTCCCCGGCCACCTGGAGCAAGTTGTTGTGATCGGCTCCCTCGATGGGCACCAAACGCTTGGGATCCCGTGCTGCTTGGTAAAGGGCTTCGGCATGCCAGAAGGGGATCAGGCGATCCTGAGTGCCGTGCAAAATCAGCAGTGGACAATTGATCTGGGCAATGCGGCTGAGGTTGTCGAAGCGGTCAAAAGGCAGCAGCGGGATGCGGGTCAAAACGCGAAAAGCGGTTACAAAGGTGGATTCCAGGATCAAGCCCCCCAACGGCTTGTGGGCTGCTAGGTAAACTGAGGGCCCACCTCCCACCGAGCGTCCGTAAAGCAGAATCCGCCCCGGCGGGATCCCCTGATCTCGTAGGTAAGCGTAGGCCGCTTCAATGTCTTTGTAGGCACCGGCCTCGGAAGGGATCCCTTCGCTGGTGCCGTAGCCGCGGTAGTCGTAGGCCAAGACGCTAAACCCCCCCTGCTGCAGCTTCCTCAGGCGCGGCAGGATATCTCCTAGGTCCTCAGCGTTGCCGTGGCTGTAGAGGAGGGTATAGGTGGCTGCGGGATTGGGCAGGTAGACCGCTGAAATCTGCAGGCCATCGGCGGTGGTGAGTTTGAGAATGGCCTCCCCATCCTGGTAGCTGGCGGGGCGGGGCAAAAAGATCAGCCGCTCCGATTGAAACCAGCCCAGCCAGAGCAGGTAGCCGTACACCCCCAGGCCAATGAGCAGCAAGGATGGCCCCAGCCGCAGTCCCAGAAAGGGCTTACTCATTGCTCCTTCCCCTCACCCCCGGCCCCTCTCCCTCTAGGAGAGAGGGATTGGGCAGCGACGTTGGGCGCCTTAGGATTTGGCTAGCAGGGCAGAACCTTTCCAAAGGCAAACTCCAATCCAGTTAACCAAAGTGTGGGCGACGATGGTTACCAACAGGTTTCCCGACAGCCACACGCCCATCCCCAGGAGAATACCTACGGCACTGGCCCAGACGGCATAGGGCCAACCCTGCCACTCTAGCCAGTGTAAAACCCCAAACAAGAGCCCGCTCAGGAGGATCCCGCCCGTCCACCCCAAGGGGCTGGCCACCAGGGCTGTCATCAGCACGCCGCGAAACAGCCACTCCTCGCTCCACCCCGGTAGCACCCCCACCCAGAAGACGTCTCCCCATTGCAAGGGATCCGCCACCAGGTGTAAGTAGGCGGAAGCCGCCCGGCGATAGGCCGGCCAAAGCCAGTAAGCCCCGCCGCTCAGCAGCGCCACCCCCAGCCCCAGCGCCGCTCCCCAGGCGACGGCCAGCGGATCCCAACGGAAGGGCACGCGGAGGGATCCCAGCCAGATCCAGAGGCCGGCGATGAGGGCCAGGATCAGGCTGGTCAGGCCCATCCCGATCAGGATCTGTTGGCGGGTACAGGGTTGCATCTTGGCACTCATGGGAGGAGCCTATTCCCAGCGTAGGGCGAATTCCGACAAGAACGGCTGCCCGAATCCACACTGGCAGCGGGGAAGACTCTCAGTTGATGCTCTCCCCAGCCCTAGAGAGCGGGGTTTGCGCCGCCCTTGTCTCGGTCAAGGGGGTAGGAGCTTGGGATCCCCCCTCTCCTTTAAGGCAAGTGCTGCCTCAGCAACTGGGCGTGCTGGGCCGATCGCTCCACCCAAACAGCCACTTGGTCAGGGCTGAGGGCCGGCCCGTCGGCATAGCAAGCCAGCCAAGCCCGGTGCAAAGCTTCGGGATCCTCTGGGATCGCCTCGAGATCCCAGCCGGGCATGCCCAATTCCCCGAGTAGCGTTTTTACCTTGGGATCGTAGCTGAGGCCAAAGCAGGCGCAACCCTCAGCCGCCGCCATCACCAAGCCGTGGTAGCGCATAACGATTGCCAATCTCACCCCCCGGAAGACCCCCTTTAAAAGACAGGGATCCCGAATCTCCAACACCTGGCTGTGGCCGGGCAGGCGCTGTTGCAGCTGTTGCGCTAGGCGGTAGTCTGGGCCAAGGTCAAGGGAGCCAGGAGGAGCCAGTTGGAAGGGTAGCAAAAGGAGATAGGCCCCCGTCGAGACCTGGAGGCGCCTCAAGCCTTCCGCCAAAGTCTCAAGTCGCGCTGGAGTGAGCTGGGGATGCTGCCGCAAGACCACGGCAATGCGGGGCTGAGGCCATCTTTCCCACTCCGGCAGGGTTTCGGCGGGCAGGCCCCAAACCGGATCCGGGGCCACCTGGTGGGGGATCCCCCAGTCTCGCAGCGATTGGGAGGCAACGGCGTCGCGCACACTGATGGCCGTACAACCTGCTAGAGACCGGCGGGCCAGCTCGCGGATCCAGCCCCGCTGCAAGGGGCCGATCCCCTGGGCCCAGGCCAAAGTTTTTAGCCCCCGCCGCTGGGCCCAGAGCATTAGACCCAGGTAGTAAAGTGGGCTGCGCCAACTGGTGCGATCCTGCAGCAGGCTGCCCCCACCCCAGATGAAAGCTTGAGACTGCCCCAGATAGCGCCGCAAAGCCCAGCCGTCAAAGCGCGGACAGGCCAGCACCCCATAGTTGGCAGCCGTTGCCTCAGGGCGGGGAGAAAGCACCACCGGCTGCACGGGATTGGGCAACTGCCGAAGCTGCTGCAAGAGAGCCAGCAACAGGGCCTCGTCGCCGGCATTGCCGTAGCCATAGTAGCCACAGATCAAAACCTGTGGCCCCTGCCTGGAGCCGATTTGCTCAGGCAAGTTGCGCCGGGATCCCCAATCGGTAGAAGTCAAGGTTCGGTCGAACTCGGCCCGTTGCATCGAGAACCTAGTCCAGCCTACAGCTTTCTTCCGGGATCCAGAGCGCTGCTGGCGCAGACATCTCCCTTGCAGCCGATGGTCTCGGACAGGTCTTCCTTGATGTTCTGCCCATGGCTAGAGCTTGCTTCCGCGCAGCACTGTGCTAGGGGGTCTTTCTCAGCTTATGGGATTGCTCCCGCTTGCCAAGCTGCCCAGAGCATGAGGTTTCTATCGCAGGGGACGCCGTAACCCCAACTCCAAGGCCTATGGCCGGCTTGCGCGAAGGAATGTGGAAACACTCCAGATACTTCCTCTCCTTGCCGCAGTTTCGTGTTCTCGCAGGCGCAAGATCTCAAGGCGGTGGGACAGGGATCCCCTTTGCAGATAAAGTCTGGTAAGCAGTTCTAACTGAGTTTTTCGCAAGTCGATGACAATCTTGCTGCCCTCCTTGGGCGAGATAGCGGCGATAGAGGTGCAGGTAGCAGTCTGACATGCGAAACAGCCTGTCGAGATCCAGGCTGGTGGGGAACGGGGGATCCCAGCAGCCAGCAGGCAAAGCACTCGGAAACCCCCCACGCTCACCCGGATTTGGCTCACCTAGAGGTGGGAGGGATCTCCCTGCCAGGCCGAGAAGCACCGCTCTATAATGAGTAAGATTTTTGGTAATGAGTAAGATTTTTGGTTGCTCCGCAACGCCGACGTGACGGGGTTTTTGACGTGACCTACGGTCGCAGACCATTGGCCCGCTGGGCTAGGCATTCGGCTTCGCGGCATCCTTACAGCCGCCCCTTTCCCCGCTTGGGGTATGACGAATATGCCAGCGCTGACCCACCCACCCGCCCCTCCTGGATGACTCAGGCTGCTGCCACGGTGGGCAATCTGTTGCTGGGGTCGCTGCTCTTGGGCTCTACAGCGACGGCTGCCGGCTTGATGGGGTTGGCCATCAGCTTTCGCAACCTGCCGGATGTACACCAACTGCGGGACTACGTGCCGGTGGCCACTACTCACATTGTCGATATTCGCGGCGAGCCAATTGCCAGCCTGCACGGGGAAGCCAACCGGGAGGTGATCTCACTGGAAGAGGTCTCGCCGGAGATGAAAAAGGCCCTGCTGGCCATTGAAGATAGCCACTTCTACACCCACCCCGGCATCAACCCCGTCAGCTTGGGCCGGGCCCTTCTGGGCAGTGTTGAGGGGGGCTTGGGCTCTGCCGGGGGCGGCTCCACCCTGACGATGCAACTGGTGAAGAATTTGTTTTTGAGGCCGGAGCGCACCCTCAGCCGCAAGGTGGCCGAGATTGTGCTGGCGGTGCGGCTGGAGCAGGTCTTCACCAAAGACGAAATCCTGGAGATGTACCTCAACCAGGTGTACTGGGGGCACAACCTCTACGGCATCCAGGCGGCGGCTCGCAGCTACTTCAACAAAGATGCGGCAGAACTGAACTTGGCGGAAGCGGCGATGTTGGCCGGGATCCTGCCGGCTCCAGAAACCCTCAGCCCCTTCCGTAACCTGGAGGGAGCCAAGCGACGACAGCGGCTAGTGCTGGATCGCCTGGTGGAGCTGAAGTGGATTGCCCCGGAAGAAGCCCAGGCAGCCCGCGAGCAAGAATTGACCCTGGGCCGCATCACCTCCTTCCAGAGCAATGCCCCGGCGGTCACCGACGTCATCGAAGCCGAGCTGCGGCGTCGCTATGGCGAGCAGGCAATTCTCCAGGGGGGGCTGCGGGTGCAGGCCACCATCGACCTGCGGCTGCAACGCCTGGCAGAGCGCATTGTCAACGAAGATGGGCCCCGCATTGCAGCCGCTCGCCGAGCCGACCAGATGGCCCTGGCGGCAGTGGATCCCCGTACCGGCTATGTCAAGGCCCTTGTGGGCGGCATCAACGCCCAGCGGGGCCAATTTAATCGCGCCACCCAAGCCTTTCGCCAAACGGGATCCACCTTTAAGCCCTACGTGTACTACGCGGCCCTGGCTACCGGCCGCTACGGGCCCAACAGCATCCTGGAAGACACCCCGGTCACCTATCCCGGCTCACCCCCCTACAGCCCGAAAAACTACGACAACACCTTTTACGGCCCCCTCACCTTTGCCCGCGCCTTGGAGCTCTCCCGCAACGTGCCCACCGTCAAGCTGGCGGATGAGGTTGGGATCCGCAACGTCATTGCAGCGGCCCAGGCCACGGGTATCAGCGCCGAGATGTTCCCCAACCTGGCCACGGCCCTGGGCTCGGCCAGCATCAGCCCCCTGGAGATGGCGGCCAGCTATGCGGTGTTTGCCAATGGCGGCTACCGGGTGGAGCCAACCTTCTTGGCCCAGGTGGTGGATCGCAACGGCCAAATCCTCTTCGAGGCCCGGCCGAAGCCAGAGCGGGTTTTGGATCCCTGGGCAGTGGCTGCCCTCAACCAAATCCTCAAGGGGGTAGTGACCCAAGGCACCGGGACGGCAGCCCGTCTGGACGATGGGCGACCGGTAGCAGGCAAAACCGGCACCACCTCCGACTTTCGCGATGCCTGGTTTATCGGCTATGTGCCGCAACTGTCCACCGCCATTTGGATTGGCAACGACAATAACTCCCCCATGCTGCCTGGCACGGCAGGGGGCGCCTTTGTCGCCCCCACCTGGAAGCGCTTCATGACCGAGGCCCTGCAAGGGATCCCACCCCAAGACTTCCCTAGCCCTCAGCAATTTTCCCCTCCCCGGCCATGAGCAATAGCGAGGAGCGGCTGGCGCGCATTGAGCGCACCATCGAGGCCAATGCCCAGGCCATCGCCCAACTGGCCCGGCAAAACCAAGAGCTGCTGCAGACCATTGCCGGCACCGAAGAGCGCATTGCCAAGGCCGAAGAGCGCATCGCCAGAGCTGAGGAACGCATCGCCAACGCTGAGGAGCGCGTCGCTAAGGCAGAAGAACGTCTGGAAGCCGAGGTCAAACGCTGGGACGAGCGGTTTTTCCAGCTCAGCCGCGACACCCTCAACTTCACCCGCAATGTAGTTACCATTGCCGCCATCACAGCGGTTTTGATCCCGCTGCTGCGGGATGTCGCTCCCCTGCTGATCGAGCTGCTGCAGCAGGGATCCCGTTAGCCCCCGGTCATCGAAGGGCCCAGGGGATCCCAAAGCGTAATCGTTCTGAGTTACACTAAGACTGCAAAGAAAGGTAACGCCTTTGTCTGGTTTATCCTTAGCCTTGGCCGCGTTCTTTCTTGCATTCCTTGCACAAGACACAGAGGACAGACGACTATGGCTTTTGAACTCCCAGCTCTGCCCTACCCTGCCGACGCCCTCCAGCCCTATATGTCGGCGGAAACCTTCTCCTACCACCACGGCAAGCACCACGCCGCCTACGTGGCCAACCTGAACAAGCTGATTGAAGGCACCGATCTGGCCAATAAGTCCCTGGAAGAAATTATCAAGACCACGTTTGGGGATCCCGACAAGGTGGGCATCTTCAACAATGCTGCCCAAGTCTGGAACCACACCTTCTTCTGGGAATCCATGAAGCCGGGTGGGGGCGGCACGCCGACAGGGCCCATCGCCGACAAGATCAACGCTGATCTGGGCGGCTACGACAAGTTTGTCGAGGCCTTCAAAACGGCGGCGGCCACCCAGTTTGGCAGCGGCTGGGCTTGGCTGGTGCTGGACAACGGCACTCTCAAGGTCACCAAAACCCCCAACGCCGAAAACCCGCTGGTGCACGGCCAAGTGCCCTTGCTCACCCTGGATGTGTGGGAGCACGCCTACTACCTGGACTACCAAAACCGACGGCCCGACTTCATCAGCGCCTACCTGGAACACCTGGTCAACTGGGATGCCGCCAATGCCCGGCTGGCAGCCGCCTGACTGCCCCTCTTCTGGGATCCTCTGACGGGGGATCCCATCGAGGACTAGCCTTGCCCAGCTCCTTGCCAGGGGATCCTCAGGGATCCCCTTTTTTTCGGCTTAGTCCTTCCCCAAGCGTTCCCGCTCTTCGCGCAGGCGTTGTAGGAAGCTGGGCGTAGGGTTTTGGGCAGGGGTGGGAAAGGCAGCAGCAGGAGGAGCGGCCCGGTTGATGGGGGCAAAGAGGGGGCGATTGACCGGCTGGGGCGGCAGGGGGGTGCTGAGAATGGGAGTGGGCGGGGGGGCCGGCGCTGCAACGGGCGGAGGCGCAGGGGTGGGTGGCGATGTGGGCGTGGGTTCGGGTTGAGGGTTCTCCCGAACCGGATCAGGATCATCTTCAAACACTGGCTCACCATCCCGCAGCAGCCAGTCCAGCAGTGGATCTGGGCCGGCCTCCCGCTCATCGGTGTCAGAGGGCAAAGGAACAGCAAGCGGTCTCTCAAAAGCAGACGGAGGCCCCAAAAAGTGCTCCCGGCGATGGCGGCAAAAAGAGCTATCCCGCCCCAGAGGGGGATCTGCCTGTCCCTGGACTCCGGTTGGGCGCCTTCCCAATCATCGATGGCTGCCAGGGTGCGCTCGGAAAACGGCGAGGTTGTTGGAGGGGGCGTGAGGCAAGAGCCAGCGCTGTTGTGGGATTGCAGGGATCCCTCCAATTGGTCGCTGAGGAGCTTCATGGTTTGGGGCCGCTGGCCGGGGTCTTTGGCCAGACAAGCAAGCACCACTTCCTCCAGCGCTGGCGGGATCTCATGAGGCAACTGGGAGCGGTCGAAGGGCCGAGGCTGTTGGTAGTTGTGGGCCTCGTACCAACCGGGAAAAGAATCGGTCTTGGGCTGCAGGGGGTGTTGCCCGGTCAGCATGCGGTGGAGCACCACGCCGAACGAGTAGATGTCGGAGCAGGGATCCAATTCCTCGCCGCGCACCTGCTCGGGAGAGGCGTAGCGCACCGTCCCCAAAAAGCCGGTGGTTTGGGTGCCGAGGACCAAAGAAACATCGCTCAGCAACTTGGCGATGCCAAAATCCAGAATCTTGACCGTCTCTCCCAGGGTCTCATCTTTCAAAACAAAGAGATTGCTGGGCTTGATGTCGCGATGGATCACCCCTTTGATGAGGTGGCCATCTTGCTCAGTCTCCAAATTGTGGGCATAGTAGAGACCGGCACACACTTGGCGGGCGATCTTCACCACCTGCTGAGGGGGCAGCAGCGGGTGCTTGAGCATCAGTTCTCCCAAGCTGTGCCCCCTCAGGTATTCCATCACCAAATAAGGTTGGTTGTTCTCCAGACCGTAATCCAGCACCTTGACAATAGCCGGGTGCTCTCCCAGCAGGGTACTGATGCGAATTTCCTGCTGAAAGCGCTTGAGCAAGTGACGGCAGGTGTTTTCATCGCCTGCCAAGTTTTGGTGCAACAGCTTCACCGCCACTGGACGATTGAACAGGCGGGTATCCACAGCCTTGAACACCTGCCCCATGCCCCCTGCCGCAATCTTCTGAACCAGTTGATAGCGCTGACCGATCACTTTTCCAGGAGCAAGCTGGTTCATAAGCGGCCCAAGAGCATGCACTCTCCGATTTTAGTGTGTGTTTCTCGAAGGTTTCTCTCGCCTCTTTGCGGGCGCCACCACCAGGCTGTCTTCATTCCCAGTGTGTTCTGGATGTATTTTGAATGCTTGTTAAACGCCCTGCCGGAGATTGAAGACTGGACGAAAGCTGTGGGCCATGGGGAGCTATCTGAATCTGGATGAATCTGATAGACTCAGGCGGGCGCTTGGCCGAGTCTGTGGGTTGCTGTCTGTTGGGTAGTGATGATGGCTAACTGGCTGCCAATTTCAGGGATCCCTCTGGCCCTGCTCGGCCCGGTGAAAGACCCAGTGCTGGTGTTTCTGATCCTCCTGACGATCATGCTGGTGGCCCCGCTGCTGTTTGAGCGGCTGCACCTGCCGGGGATCATCGGCCTGATCCTGTCCGGGTTGGTGGTGGGGCCCTACGGCTTGGGCATCTTGCAGCGGGACGGAACCATCGTCTTGTTGGGCACGGTGGGGCTGTTGTTTCTCATGTTCATGGCCGGCTTGGAGACCAGCCTGGAGGATTTGAAGCTCAACGCCGGCAAGGCCAGTGTCTTCGGGGTGCTCACCTTTCTGTTGCCAATGGTGATCGGCACGGCGGCCATGCTGGCCTTGGGGTATGACTTTCTGGCGGCAGTGCTGGTGGCCTCGTGTTTTGCCTCCCACACCCTCATTGCCCTGCCGATTGTCTCCAAGTTGGGCCTGATGCGCCTGCAGGCGGTAACAGCCACCCTGGGGGCGACGTTGATTACCAATGTCTTGGCGCTGCTGGTGCTGGCGGTGGTGGTGCGCGCCCATCAAGGGGAGCTGACACTGCAATTCTGGCTGACGCTCATCCCCTCGATTGCCCTCTACATGTTTGCCACCCTCTGGGGGGTGCCCAAGCTGGGCGGTTGGTTTTTCCAGCGCTTTGGCCACGACGAGGGGGCGGAGTTTACTTTTGTGATTGCCACCTTGTTCGTGGTGGCCTACGGGGCGGGGTTGATTGGCATTGAGCCTGTGGTGGGCGCCTTTTTGGCTGGGACGGCCATCACCCCCCTCATTCCCCAGCTCAGCCCCCTCATGAACCGGATTCAGTTCATCGGCAACACGTTGTTTATACCGTTTTTCTTGATCTCGGTGGGGATGCTGATCAACCCCAGCATTCTCTTGGGCGAGCCACGCACGCTGCTGGTGGGCGGAGTGATGATTGCCGCGGAGGTGGTGAGCAAGTTTTTGGCGGCTTGGATCCCGGCCCAACTGTTTGGCTGGCGCTTGGCCAGCGCTATGGTCATGTTCGGCCTGTCGGTAGCGCAGGCGGCGGCTACTTTGGCGGCAATCACGGTGGCTTTCAACGTGAAATTGGTGGATGAGCTGACGGTGAACGGCACCATCGCCATGATCCTGATTACCTGCATTGCCTCGCCTTGGATCGTGGCCCGCTGGGGTGAGCGACTCCAGCCTGCAGAGGTGGCGGCAGAAGCTGGTAACCTGCCCCAGCCAGCCTGGGGATCCCGCGTCCTGGTGCCGGTGGCCAACCCTGACACCGAGAGCAACCTGCTGCGGTTGGCTTTGATTCTGGCCAAGAAAGAAGGGGGGACACTGCTGCCGCTGCACGTTTTGTCTGACCGCGCTGGGATCTCGCCGGCGGCTCTGGCCCGGCAAGAGCAATTGTTGACCTTTGCGGAAGTTCTAGCCCACAGCGCCGTGGCCCGAGTGGAAGCCATTCGGCGGGTGGATGATTCGGTGGAAAAAGGGATCATTCGCTCGGCAGCGGAACGGCAGGCGACCTTGGTGATCCTGGGCTGGAAGGGCTACTCCACCTACGCGGAAAATTTCTTTGGCAGCATCATCGACGCAGTGGTGCGGCAGGTGGGAATCCCGGTGCTGATTACGCGCTTCCCCGTCCCCATCGAGACAACACAGCGCATCCTTTTGGCAGCCCCAGAGTTGGCAGTGTCTCCCGGATCCCTGCAGCAGACGATTGGGCTGGCGCAGACGCTGGCCGAGGAATTGAAGGCGGCGCTGCAGATTCTCCTGGTGCAAACCCGACCGCCACGGGAGCGCTCTCCAGCCCTAGTGGCGGCAAGCTATGCCCATCTGCCGCTCCAACGGGTGCAGGGAGGGCTGGTGGCCGAGGTGTTGAAGGCGCTGCAGCCGGGGGATGCATTGGTGTTGATCCCCAGCGAAGCCCGCAGCCGCTCCCGTCTGGGCCGCGAGCCGGAGATCATCGCCCGTAACCGGCCTAACCTTCCCATCCTTGTGGTGCATTTGCCTGCTGCCTCCCCGGCACGGCTGCAGGAGGGCGTTCTGGCAGTAGGGGATCCCCCTTGGTCCTGATGGCGGGTTGCAGCCCTTGTGTGAACGCCGCCCCGGCTCCCCTGATAAACTGGGATCCCCAGGGGGGATGTCGCTAAGAGCAGAGGGGTATGGTTGCCTATTTGCTGGAAGTCGGCTGTGAAGAGCTGCCGGCCAGTTTTGTTGATTCGGCCCTAGAGCAGTGGAGGAAGGGGATCCCGGCCTCTTTGGCAGAAGCCCATCTACAGGCCGAGGAGATGCAGCTTTTCGGCACGCCGCGCCGCTTGGCAGTTCTGTTGCGGGGCCTGCCCACCCAGCAGCCGGATCGCACCCTGGAGGTGAAGGGGCCACCGGCTCAGGTGGCCTACCAAGATGGCCGCCTCACCCCTGCCGGGGAAAAATTTGCCCAGAAGCAGGGGGTGGATCCTGCCAGCCTGGAGATCCGACAGGTGGGCAAGGGATCCTTTGTCTTTGCCGTGCAGCGGCTGCAGGGGCGGCCGACGGCAGCGGTGCTCCAGGAATTGGCGCCCACTTGGATCACCAGCTTGAGCGGCGAACGGCTGATGCGCTGGGGCTATGGAGACTTGAAGTTTCCCCGTCCCATCCGCTGGCTGGTCTCCCTCTGGGACGATCAGGTACTGCCTTTGCTCTGGCCTACCCCTGAGGGCAATCCTCTGCCAGGCTTAGTGGCCGGGCGGGTCAGCCGTGGCCACCGCGTTTTGGGATCCCAGCAGGTTGTCCTGGAGCGGGCCGAGAGCTATGTTCAGCAAATGCAAGCAGCCGGCGTCAACCCTGACCCGGCGGCACGAGCGGCGCAGATCCAGGCGGAGGTGACCAAGCTGGCCAAGCAGGTGAACGGGCGAGCCCAGATCCCCCCTGTTCTGCTACAGGAGGTGGTGCAGTTGGTGGAGTGGCCAACGGCCGTTCTGGGGCGCTTTGAGCCGGAGTTTTTGCAATTGCCCCCTGCGGTCATCCAGACGGTGATGATCACCCACCAGCGCTACTTCCCGGTGCGGGATGGCCGGGATCCCGAGAAATTGCTACCCTACTTCATCACCATCTCCAACGGCGACCCCCGGCAAGCGGAGCGGATTGCGGCAGGCAACAGCCGCGTGGTGCGGGCGCGCCTAGCCGATGCCCGCTTTTTCTACGAGGAGGATCGCCGCATCCCCTTGGCCCAGCGGGTGGAGCGGCTGCAGGCGGTTACCTTTGCCGAAGGGCTGGGATCCATGCGCAATAAAGTGGAGCGCATCTGCCGCATCAGCCGCCTCATTGCCACTGCCTTAAATCTGGATCCCCAAGAACAAGCCTTAGTAGATCGCACGGCTTACCTGTGCAAGGCGGATCTGGTTACCCAAATGGTGTACGAGTTCCCGGAGCTGCAGGGGATCATGGGCGCCGAGTACGCCCGCCATGACGGCGAGCCGGAAGCCGTGGCAGAGGGGATCGAGCAGCACTACTGGCCCCTGGGGGCAGGGGAGGCTCTGCCCACCTCTTTGACCGGGCGGGTGGTGGGCTGGGCAGATCGCCTGGACACCTTGGTGGGCATGTTCCACCTGGGGCAGATCCCCACGGGTTCTTCGGATCGCTTTGCCCTG
>NZ_JANSIR010000111.1:19577-26603 GCF_047462155.1 Synechococcus sp. OH2 | reverse complement strand
TATGCGGCGGGAGATGAAAAGACCTTAAAAGCGTTGCAGGAGTTTCTCGCCCAGCGGCTGCAAATCCTTCTGCAGGAGGAAAAGCGAATCGACTATGACTTGGTCAGAGCCGTGGTCGGGGATCCTGAATCCGTGCAGACAGAGGATCCCCAGAAAGCGGAACTGACCTTGCGGGCTTTGAGCAACCTGCCCCTCACCCTGCTGCGGGCCGAGTACTTACAACATCTTCGAGCTACTGAAGAATTGGCGGATCTCTACCCCACCCTCAACCGCTGCGCCCGCCTGGCCGCCCAGGGAGATTTGGACTACGCCGTGCTGAATCCAGCGGCTGCCGTGGATCCCAGCCTGTTTCAGGAGGCGGCAGAACGGGAGCTGTACGAGGCCTGTCAAAGGGTTTACCGGCTGGGGGTGGAGCCAGCCTTCCAAGGAGACTTTACCCCGCTGGTGGAGGGTCTGCAGGCAGCAGCCCCTGCAGTGGATCGCTTTTTCGAGGCGGTTTTGGTCATGGATCCGGATCCCAGGCTGCGGGCCAATCGGCTGAACCTATTGGGGATATTGCGCAACCAGTCCCGCCTGCTGGGAGATATGGGGGCTGTAGTCATGGCAGGGGAAGCTGCGCCAGAAAAGAGCCGCTAGCTGCCGGCTGGCTCTTCCCTTTGCGGGAGAGGGATTATCCAAGAAAGCGCAAGCATTGCTGCAAGGCCCGCTGCACCGAGCCCAGGTAGCCCTCTCCGAACAGGTTGAGATGGTTAAGCCAGTGGTAGAGCTGGTAAAGAGGCTTGCGCCGGGAATACCCCTCATCCAGCGGATAGGCTTCTTGATAGGCCTGGTAGAACTCCGGTGGAAAGCCGCCAAAAAGCTCGGTCATCGCCAGATCCGTCTCCCGATCCCCGTAGTAGGTGGCCGGGTCGAAAATCACCGGTGAGCCATCGGGCAAGGCGCCGTAGTTGCCGCCCCAGAGATCCCCATGGAGCAGAGACGGGACGGGCCGGTAGTCCCGAAAGAAAGTCTCCAGCTCCGCCATGACCCGCTCGGCTTGGGCTACCCACGCGCCGCGGTAACCCCGCTGGCAGGCCAGCTTGACCTGGTAGAGCAGTCGCTGTTCCCGGTAGAAGTCCAACCAGTTCTGCCGCCAACTGTTGATCTGCGGCGTCGAGCCGATGGTGTTATTGCGATCCCAGCCGTAGCTGCCGTTGGGGGAGAGCGTGCGGTGCAACTGGGCCAACTGGGATCCCAGTAAACTCCCCGTTTGGGGGCGGGGTGAGGTCAGCTCCAGGTATTCCAGCACCAGGTAAGCCTGCCCATCTAGGGATCCCCAGGCAATCGGCTGCGGCACTCGCACGGCGTTGGCAGCCGCTAAGGCTTGCAGGCCCGCTGCTTCTGCCGCGAACATCTCCAGCGCCCCCTCTCCCCCCCGCGCTACCTTGACAAAGTATTCCCGCCTTTCCTGGCCGGAAGAAGCCTGAAGCGCACAGGAAAGCTGGTAGGCAGCGTTGATGCTGCCCCCGCCTACAGAACGGAAGTGAAGGGGATCTAAGGGATCCCCTGTAATTTTAGAAAGGTGCTGGGCGATGGCCTGCCAAAAGTTCTGCATCAGTACCCTATTCTTCTTCCGTGGGCGTCGCCGCCTTAGAACCCAAAATAGCCCCTGCCCCGTAAGAATCGATATCAATAGCCTGGGATCCCCCCACCGCCAATAGATCCATCAGGGATCCCAGCCGCCACCAGATCAATCCTGCCGTGCTGAAGACAAGGATCCCGCCGACCAAGGCAGCCAAAGCCAAGGATAAGCCAAACACGTGCAAACAGGCAGCCACAAAGCCAAAGGCAAACCCACAGCAGAGACTGTAGGTGAGGATCACCCCTGGCGTGCGGTAGGGAATCTGGCCTTGGCGCTCTCGGTTCCGCTGCCAAAGGGCTACCTGGTACTCCAACTTGTCTTTAAAGATGAGGCCGAAAATAACAGCAAAGAAGCTAAACAGGGCAATGGCTGAGTAGATAGGGGGGTTGACAAAGCTACGGGAAAACTCTCCGCTGACGTAGAGGGACTCCATGAGGCTTACCTGATCCAAGTCCCCCTTAGCTTAACATTCCTTAGCATCTTCTGCTTCCGAGGCAGTACCTACAAGAAGCCGGAAGAGGCTGAGCCATCTCGGCTACCTTCTCTCAGGCGACCACTTGGGGCATCAGTTGCTCAACCAATAGGAGCAGCGTATTGGCCACAGAAGCCAGCTCCTGAGCATTTAAGGTTGTGTGGGGAACCGAGCCATCTTGGTTGTTCAAGATCAGCAAAATGTCTTCTGGATCCCAGGCATTGGGGTGATCGACATGAGTGATCCCGATAACTGAGGGAGCACTTGTCCTAGCTCTCATAAAGGCTTGAATGGCCTGGGCATTGCGAAACTGGCCGGGCAGGTGGGCAGGTACCAAAAGAATATATCCGTGGGCACGCCTAATCAAAATATCCCACATAAAGCTAAAACGGGCCTGGCCGGGAGTGCCGTAGAGATGCAGCCACATCTCTTCTTCCTCTTCGCCAATTCTCAGGCGGCCAAAGTCCATGCTGACTGTTGTGCTCTTCTTAAGCTCTGCCACCTCATCGGTGGCCTTGCGATCCGTGTCGACCACTTCGATCTCGCTAATGGTGCGGATAAAAGTGGACTTTCCAGCCCCCACCGGCCCGGTTACAACAATGCGGAGAATATTGTCCATAGTTAGCCTCAGTCGTAAGTTAGCCTCAGTCGTAAGCCCCCAGCGCAGACCCGCCTGTACAAGCTTAATGAATATTTAAGAGGAAGCTAAGCTGGTAGCGATCAGGCGTTTAAACAAAGCCTCGCTCATGCCCGTTTCTTGCTGAACAGCGTTATAGGCCACCTCAAGATAGGCTTGCTCAATAAAGGAAAGGTCGATCATACAAACTTTGCTTAGACTCATCCGCAGCTGCTCGGGCTTGCCCTCTTTGACCAGCCGGCGGCTCACCTCCTGCACAACCGTAGCCATAGCCGGCACCACGTGTTGAGGGCCGATGCCAACCCGCACATGAACTAAGCCAATTTTCCAGCGGCGCTCGGCATACTGGGGGCCCCAGTTGTCCATGCCTGTGAACATTTCCTTAAACCAGTCGGCAAAAGTCTGGCCCAGCCGCTGCCGATTATGCTTGGCAATGACAGCCGCCATCTCGGCATCGCGATCCAAATAGCCGTAAAAGGCATCCGACATTTCTGTAGCGATGCTGCTGCCCCAGTCGGCACTTTGCTGCAAAATCCTCTTATCTTCATCTGTAAATTGGGTGCGCGAGATCAAGACTTGCAGCAGCTCCAAAGGTTTGATAGCCATAGTTCCCTCAGAATCAAGTCAAAATCAAGCTCAGCTTCTCCACTTAGCCTCTCTACTTCATGGCTTCCGCAATACTTGCCGCGGCTCGCTTCATCTCCAAAAACAGCAAGCCCTGCTTTACTTCATCGCTGGCAATCGTCAGCAGTACAGCATCGGGGCCGCAACTGGTTAAAACTCCATATCCCTTTTCTCCCTGCACAAAGACCCTCTCTATGGTTCCACGACCCAACTCTTTCCCAATCCGCTCCCCCAAAGAAAGCATGGCAGCAGACATGGCCGAGGTTCTTTCCTCGTCCATGCCCATGGGCAATGTGGATGCCAATGGCAACCCATCAGGAGTAACCACAGCCGCTCCTTGAATTCCTGGCGTGCTGGAAATGTAGTTCTGGAGAATTGCCTGCAAAGAGGATAAGTTAGCCATTCTTTCTCTCCCCGCTTTCAGCCCTTTTCGTCATTTTTCCATCTGTTCTTATACCTGCTGCAAAAGATAATAACGCAGAGATCTACCCAAAGATTTCTGCTCCCAAAAAATCATCTATCACGAACTCCCCTCAGTAAAGTGGCAAGTCGCGCAACGAGGGAGGGCTTAACCTGCTCATTCCCTTCTTGGGAGGGAAGCTGCTTGGCGTTCAGCTTCTCCTTTGCGGTTTCTAGGTTGTCTGCTGCTGTTGCCGACTTGTCCAAGAAAGCCGCGAGAGAAGCAGAAGCAATAGTCGTTGGGCCATCACAGGGACTGATGAGCCCCAGCTTGGCCAGGCGGGCGCAGGCATAGCGAACTTCCAGAAGATCTGCCCCCAGCAGCCGGGCTAGGTCGGTCAGCCGGCGCGAAGGCGAAACCTGCTCCAGGATCCCCCACTCCAAGGCAGAGAGCTTGTACAGGGGCAGCTCAGTGCTGGTGCGCCAGAAATAGCTGTCCGGCTGCGGCAGGTTCTCCTCAGGAAACTGATCGAGCTTAAGCTGCTGTAGCCCTTCTAGAACCAAAGCACTGGCCCCCTTGCTTAGGCCAGTCATCTCCCGATAAGGCATGGGTGCGTTAGGTAGGAAGCTGAAGTGGCCCGCTTCCAGAGCAAACAAGCTGTAGAGCCCCACCTGCAGTTGGTGGCGGAAGAGCTTGGCCAAAGCTGCCGGCGAGATCAACCCTTGCCGCTGCAAACACCGCCCCAGCGGCTCTTCCAGTCCACAGAAAGAAGCCAGCTTTTCCACCACCCGCTCGCTGACCAGGCCCGAACGGGCCAATAAACTCTCCAAGCGATGCTCCTCTTCGGGGGGCAGAGCCGCAATTACCCGACCTTGATAAAACCAGATTTTGTAGATGCCGTTTGGGGCCCAGATGGAAAGTTGCCCTGTTTTGCCGCCTTTTTCGACGAGCTGCAACAGATCGGGCAAAGAAAATTCCTGGAGGTCTCCAACGATGGCCATAGCAATTCTTTAGCCTCCATTAGTTTCAGGGATCCTCAAAGATACTATCATTCTCATCCGCTGATTCCCTGTCAACAACCGTGTAGCAACGGCAAAGCCACCTTTGCTCAAGTACTCGAGCTAGCAGCAATTCTACTGACGAACGATTTCATTGGAGAGATAGGGTCTAGGCATTGAGCTGCGTAGGATTTTGGCATCAATTCCTATCACTATTGTGTCGCTCCGATCTAGATCCGTTACAACCATTCAGCTCATCTTTACCTAAGTTAACTTCGTAAAGCCAGCGTGGGGAAATGCCATAAGATTTTACCCTACCGGCTTATTTTTCGCGAATGGTTTTGAGGAGGGTAGAGAGGCGGCTGACCAAAGAAGGCTTAACCGGCTCCTTCTCTTCCCGAAGGGTGGAAAGAAACTTAGAAGCCGCCGCGAGCGCAGGCTGAGGCGTAGCCGCCGAGCTGTCGCAGGGGCTGATGAGCCCCAACTTGGCCAGGCGGGCACAGGAATAGCGCACTTCCAAGAGATCTGCCTTCAGGGATTGAGCCAACTCAACCAGGTTACGAGCGGGGGAAATCTGCTCTAGGATTGCCCACTCCAGCGGCGAGAGTTTGTACAAGGGCAGCTCGGTGCTGGTGCGCCAGAAGTAGCTGTCCGGCTGGGGCAGGTTTTCTTCCGGGCGCTGCTCCAACCGAAGCTGCTGCAGCGCTTCTAGAACCACGGCGCTGGCCCCTTTGCTTAGGCCGGTCATCTCGCGGTAGGGCAGGGGCACGTTGGGCAAAAAGCTAAACTGGCCAGCTTCTAGGGCAAAGAGGCTGTAGAGCCCCACTTGCAGTTGATGGCGGAAGAGCTTGGCCAGAGCTGCCGGCGAGATCAACCCTTGCCGCTGCAGGCAAAGGCCTAGAGGCTCCTGCAAGCTGCAGAGGAAGGCCAACTCCGCCACCACCTGCTCGCTGACCAGGTTTAAGCGCACCAGCAAGCGCTCCAACCGGTGCTCTTCTTGGGGAGACAAGGCCGCGACCACTCGCCCCTGATACAGCCAAACTCGATAAATGCCAGTAGGTGCCCAAACCGACAGTTGGCCCGTTTTCTTTCCTTTTTCCATCAAATGCAACAGGTCGGCTAGGGAAAATTCCTGAAGATCTCCGAGCATTGCCATGTTTCCGCGCTCCCTCCACCTATTGGATCCGGCCTTTTCAGTATTTTCCCGGTTTTTCCCTTGCTAAGCAAGTTACAAAAAAGGGCAACTCCGGGCAAGCTTAAGCTCGATTCTACACTTAGATGCTCAAAAGTTACAGCTAATTCATCTTTTCAATCAAACTTAACCAGAGTCCCCACTCTCTCGGCCTCAATGGAGCGGAAGTTGTGGCAAAAGTCCAGCAAAACTTCGGAAACAGCAACAGATAGCAGGTGGGATATTTGTAGTTTTTAATACTTTTTAACTCTGACCATCAGAGGATCCACTGAATACAAAAGTTCGCTTGAGAAGGAGCGAATTGAGGACTACACTGAGGGAGCTGAAGGCCATGAGGCCGCCTGCTAGAGCGGGGCTGAGGCCGAGGCCGAATCCGGGCAGGAGCGCGCCGGCGGCCACCGGGATCCCGACCAGGTTGTAGGCGAAGGCCCAGAGGAGGTTTTGCTGGATTTTGCGGAAGGTGGCGCGGCTAAGGCGGATGGCTTCCACGACGTCCCAGAGGCGGTTGCGCATGAGGATGATATCGGCAGTCTCTAGGGCGGCAGCGGTGGCAGAGTGCAGGGCAATGCCCACATCGGCTTTGGCCAAGGCGGGAGCGTCGTTGATGCCATCCCCCACCATGGCAACTCTCCGGCCCTGGGCCTGCAGATCTCGGATAACCTGGGCTTTATCTGCCGGCTGCACCTCGGCAATGACGCGGATCCCTGGCACCTGCAAAGCTTGGGCCACCTGCTGCGCCACCTCGGCCCGATCCCCAGTCAGTAAGACCACCTGCAGGCCCATTTTCTGGAGCTGTTGCAGGGTTGCCGGGGCATCAGGCCGCAAGGGATCCTGCACCGCCAACAGCCCCACCAGGGATCTGTTCAGGGCCACGCCCACCACCGTTTTGACGGCTTGCAGCAGCGCCTTGGCTTGGGTCTGCGCTTCAGGAGAAAGCGGGATCCCCAGGGCGGCAAGCCCCTCTAGGGAGGCCAAGAGGATCTCTTGCCCTTCCACCCGCGCCGAGGCCCCCACTCCCGGCTGGGTGTGAAACTCGGCGGCAGAAAGCAAGGGCAGTCCCCGCTCGCGGGCGGCCCCCAAAA
>NZ_JANSIR010000111.1:17215-19461 GCF_047462155.1 Synechococcus sp. OH2 | reverse complement strand
GATGGCGGGTGCCGCTTTCTACTGTGGCCGCCAGTTGCAGCAGCCGAGCCGGATCCAGGGCAGGGTCGAGGGCAAGGCAATCGGTTAGGTGCGGATCCCCCTGGGTGAGGGTGCCGGTTTTGTCGAAGACGACTGTTTGCAGGCGGTGGGTTTTCTCCAGGACATCGCCGCCGCGGATGAGCAGTCCCCGCTCCGCGCCCAGTCCGGTGCCCACCAAAATGGCTACGGGTGTAGCCAATCCCAGGGCGCAGGGGCAGGCCACCACCAGCACCGAGATGGCCAGCTTAAGGCTAAGGAGCAGAGGGGTGGGATGGGGGGGGTGATCCCCTAGGTGCAGAGAGGAGTGGAGACCAACCCCCATCAGGATCTCGCTTCCCCAGAGCGGGATCCCGATCCAGTACCAGAAGGCAAAGGTGAGAAGAGCCAGTGCCACCACGCCGTAGGTGAAGTAACCGGCCACCCGGTCGGCCAGGCTCTGGATGGGGGCCTTGCGGGCTTGGGCTTCTTCCACCAGGCGGATGATCTGGGCCAGGGTGGTGTCTTTGCCGGTGCGCGTAGCCCGACACAGCAGCAATCCCGATTGGTTGACCGTCCCGGCCACGACCGGATCCCCTGGCTGTTTGAATACAGGTAGGGATTCCCCGGTGAGCATGCCCTCGTCCACCGTGGCCTGGCCGGCAATCACTTCTCCATCCACCGGGATCTGTTCGCCAGCCCGCACCTGCAGCCAGTCCCCCACCTGCACTTGTTCGAGGGGGCACCACTCTCCCTCTGAGGTCAGGGATCCCGCAGTCTCTTGGGGTGGCACTCGGCGAGCCAAGTTGGGGCGCAGGCTCACCAAAGCTTGCAAGCTGCCGGCGGCCCGCAGACGGCTCTGCTGCTCCAGGGCCCGTCCCAGCAGGATGAAGCTAAGCAGCATCACCGGCTCGTCGAAAAAGCACTCCCAGCCCACCTGCGGGGCCAACAACCCCACCAAACTAGCCAGGTAGGCGGATCCGGATCCCAGGGTGACTAGGGTGTTCATGTTGGGGGCCAGCCGCCGCGCCGCCCGCCAGCCGTCCAGGACAAGGTTGCGGGCCGGGCCGACGAAGGTCAACGTCGCCAACCCCCAGTGCAGCCAGACGTCGTTGAGGACGGGCAAGCCCAGGCGGGCGAACAGATCCAGGTGGCCGGCAGCAGAGATGAGCAGTAAAAAAGCGGCGGTGAAGGCCTGGTGAATCTGGGCTTGGGTTTGCCGCCGCTGCCGGGCGATGGGATCATCGGGCGCGTCCAGGGCATGATCCCATCCATCTGGGGAAGGAGAATCACCCCTGCCGACGGCGCAGGAGCTGGGAAACCCCGCCTCTGTCAAGATGCGGGCCAGATGCTCGGGGTCAGGCCGGCTGCCAGGGGCAAATTCCACAAGGGCCGATTCGGTAACCAGGTTAACGCTGGCTTTGACCACCCCCGGCTGGTTGAGCAAGACTTGCTCGACGGCCCGAACGCAGCCGGCACAGCTCATGCCGCCCACGTGGAGCAGCAGGGATCCCTGCCCAGCCTGTTCCTGAAAGGGCCCATGGGACTTCTCTAGGTCTGGCGGCTGAGCTATCTGCTCGGGGAACTTCGCATCCGTAGTAGTCATCTCTAGCGGGTCAACGAAACTTTTCCCTCACCCCCCCGCCTTTCTCCTCTTGGGAGAGGGAAGCAGTTCCGCAGCCATGAGTAGTGAGCCTGGGGGTAAGGAGATCCCCCCTATCCTAGCGTTGGCATCTCAGGCCCCTACGGCCCACCTATCCCCTTTGAACCCGCCGCTCAAACTCCTCGCGGGTGGCATCCACCAGTTGCACCGCCTCTGGGTAGAGCTGCGGGTGGTTTTGCTTAAGCCAACTCAAGAGCCGCGCCAACTGGGCTGAACAGAGATCCAGATCGGCCTGAAAAATCACTGCCGCTGCCATGTGCTGGGCGTATTCGGGGGGATGGCCCTGCTGCGTCAGCTCCGCCGTCAAGGCGGCCAAAGCCTGCTGGCGAACAGAGGGGGCGGAGCCTTCTGGGATGGACATAGGCGGGATTCCTCAATCAGCAGAGTAGCGGCGCAGGGCCAAGGTCACGTTATGCCCCCCAAACCCAAAGGCATTGACCAGGGCCACGTCAACAGCCATCTGCCGCGCCTTGTGGGGCACAAAGTCCAACCCTTCGCACTCGGGGTCGGGGTTATCCAGGTTAAGGGTGGGGGGAACCCAGCCGTGGTAGATGGCCAGGGCCGTCGC
>NZ_JANSIR010000111.1:11658-17141 GCF_047462155.1 Synechococcus sp. OH2 | reverse complement strand
ACCGTGGCAATGCCGCCTGCCCCCCCCAAGAGGTGACCGGTCATGGACTTGGTGGCGCTGATGGCCAGGCGAGGGGCATGCTCGCCGAAAACTGCCCTGATGGCCTGCACCTCGGCAACATCCCCCACAGGCGTGCTGGTGGCATGGGCGTTGATGTGCTGCACCTCTTCTGGCCGGATCCCTGCATCTTTGAGGGCTAGCCGCATTGCGCGGGCAGCGCCCTCGCCGCCGGGAGCGGGGTTGGTGATGTGGTGGGCATCACAGGTAAGGCCGTAGCCGACGATCTCGGCGTAGATCTTGGCACCGCGGGCGCGGGCATGTTCCAGCTCCTCCAGCAGGAGGATCCCCGCTCCCTCTCCCATCACAAAGCCATCCCGATCCCGGTCAAAGGGCCGGCAGGCCTGCTCAGGAGCCTCATTGCGGGTGGAAAGGGCCTTCATGGCGCTGAAGCCAGCCACCGACAGGGGAGTCACTGCCGCTTCTGTGCCCCCTGTAATGGCCACCTGCACTTCCCCCCGCTGGATAAGCCGAAAGGCATCGCCAATGGCGTTGGAGCCGGAAGCACAGGCCGTCACCGTGCAGGAATTGGGCCCCTTGGCGCCAAAGTGAATGGCCACATGGCCCGCCGCCATATTGGCAATCATCATCGGTACCATGAAGGGGCTGCAGCGATCCGGCCCTTTTTGCAAGTAGATGGTCTGCTGCTCTTCCAAGACCCGGATGCCGCCAATGCCAGTACCCAAGATTACCCCCACCTGCTCGGCGTTGAGATCGGTAATGCGAAATTGGGCGTCCTCCAGCGCTTGTTGGGTGGCAGCCAATGCCAGATGGACGAAGCGGTCAGTGCGCTTGACGTCCTTGCGATCCAGGTAGTCGAGGGGATCAAAGCCCTTCACCTCCCCGGCAATGCGGCACTCGTGGCGGGAGGCGTCGAAGTGGGTAATCGGCCCAATGCCAGATCGCCCTGCCAACAAGCTCTGCCAAAACTCGGCGGAAGAATTGCCAAGGGGGGTTATCGCCCCCAGCCCCGTGATCACAACGCGACGCTGGGAGTTGGGCGGGACGGACATAGGAGCGGCGGCAGGATCCATAGACAACCGTGAGTACTCTTCCTTAGCACTCCCCCTCCAGGAGGAAGGGGGAGGCCTACCCCCTCTCCCAGCTTAGGCAGCTTTCTTGGAGAGGATATAGTTGACGGCATCCTGCACGGTGGCGATGCCCTCCGCATCTTCATCGGGGATTTCCAGATCGAATTCCTCCTCAAACGCCATGACCAGCTCTACCGTATCGAGGCTGTCGGCTCCTAGGTCGTTCTGGAAATTGGCTTCCAGGGTCACTTTGTCGTCCTCTACGCCCAGTTGATCGGACACGATCTTGCGAACACGGCTGTAAACTTCATCTGCGCTCATGCTTGGAACCCCAGATATCGACTGAGAGTGTCTTGGCTAAGCCAACCGGCGGCTATCGAAGCATCCCCTATTGTATCGGACAACGGATCCCCTCTTGTGAAGAGGCCCACCCGCTTTGGTCGCTGTAGAGGGGCGGAGAATTGAGCTGTGGCCCTTTTCGGTTGTCACAAGGAGAAGCTAGGATGGTTTACTGCTTCTTTTGATTTGGATTCCCAAGGAGAACTGGCTTCCATGCCCCGCGCCTACGAGACGATGCTGATCGTGCGCCCCGACATCTCGGACGAACCCCTGCAACAACTCCTCACCGAGCAGGAGTCGCTTCTACGAGAAAACGGGGCGACCGGCCTGGAAATTACCAACAGAGGCAAGCGCCGCTTTGCTGGGTTTGAGATGAAAAAGTTTAAGGAAGGCCTGTACATCCAGTTCAACTACGAGGCCGAGCCAAGGGCAGTAGCCACCTGGGAGAAAAATCTGCGCATCAACGAGAGCATACTGCGCTACATGACTCTGCGCTTGGATTAGGTTGACGGGATCGCGGTCTGGAGGCATGGTAGAAGTACTTGAGCTGCCTTCTTTTAACGCCCTGATAGCCTTTCAATAGCTTTGTCATGAACTCGATTGTCTTGATGGGGGAAGTGGCGAGCGAGCCGGAGCTGCGCTACACTCCCGACAACTTGGCCGTTACCTCGCTGGTGCTGCGCTTCCCCAGCTTGCGCCCGGAGGAGCCACCGTACCAAGTGCGGGTTGCTTCCTTTGGAGAGCTGGCCCAGCGGGTCGTAGATACTTGCCACGTCGGCGACCACATCACGGTGGAGGGCCAACTGCACATGAACGTGGTGGAGCGAGATGGGCGCAAGGAAAAGCAGGCGGAGATCACCGCCCGCCGCATCCATCAACTGGGATCCGCACAGGTTCTCTCTCTGTCGGCGACAGGTGAGTCCACAAGCTTGAAGTCGTCCGAAGGGGATGTCGCCTCTCTGCCGAACCCGGATGAGATCCCCTTCTAGGGACTGGGGATAGCCTCTCTCATCAGGTCTCAAGAATCCGCCGCTGCTCAACCCTCGGGCTCCCCGCATGTGCTTGGCTACCCTCTGCAAAGGCGCCCCATCCACCTCTGGCAGCTCACCCGCGGGATTCGCTCGTTCCTGCTAATCGGTGGGGTACATGGGGATGAGATGGAGGGCTACGGCTTAATCGAGCGCTACCTGGCTTCTGGGAAATGGGGATCCTTGGAGAGCAAGGCTGCGCCTTGGGCGATCCCCCGTCTGAACCCGGATGGCTGTGCCCTGGGGCAACGGCTCAATGCCAACGGCGTGGATCTTAACCGCAATCTGCCCACGCAAGATTGGGTTGCGGCCTCTTTGGAAGCTCGCTATCCGCCGGGGCCAGCCCCAGGCTCCGAGCCCGAGACACAGGCGTTGTTGGCAAGTTTGGCCCAGATTCGGCCTCAGTTTATCCTTTCTGCCCACTCCTGCCAAAGCAATCCCTGCGTAAATTACAACGGCCCTGCTCTCGAGCTGGCCCAGGCGATGGCCGCTCACAATGGCCTGCCGGTAACGGACGACATTGGCTATCCCACCCCTGGCTCACTGGGCACCTGGGCGGGACAGGAACGGCAGATCCCCACTCTGACGCTGGAACTCCTGCGGGGCACTCCCCTCGACCAAGTCTGGCAAGAGCAAGCCGAGGCGCTGCAGGCGGTGTTGGAGTGAGCGGCCCAGGACGATGCGTTCTGACCTGTGTCAAGATCTCTGAACTTTCATTGCCAACCCGACAGGTCATCCGAGATGCCCGCGGTTTTCTCGCCCAGATCTTCTACAACACAGATAGATGAGGGCAAAGAAAAGAGGAACTTGGAGTCGAAACCGAAGTCAAACCTTGTCTTTCTTTTGCCCATCTGTTAGCCATTTGGAGGAAGTCGGTATGTTCAGCAGGATTTTGGTGGCGGTGGATCGGTCGGAGCTGAGCGAAGGGGTATTTCAGCGGGCCGTCCAGGTGGCGAAGGCCATGCAGGCCAGCATGATGATCCTCCATGTCCTGTCTCAGGAAGAGCCCGGAGCTCCAGAGCCACCCATGATTCTAGGTGTAGATTACAGCTCCACCATCAGTGCTGAGCTATGGCAGTCTTATCGGGAGCAGTGCGCCATCTTCGAGCAAAACCAAATAGACTACCTGCGCTCGCTGGTGGAGAAAGCGGCTGAGCAGGGGATCCCTGCTGAGTACAACCTCCACTATGGCAACCCCGGTCGGGTTATCTGCGACTTGGCCCGCTCTTGGAATGCGGATCTAATCGTGGTGGGCCGCCGCGGCCACTCCGGCTTGAGCGAGCTGTTCCTAGGCAGCGTCAGCAATTACGTGCTCCACCGTGCTCCCTGCTCGGTGCTCACCATTCAGGGGGAAGCTTTGAGAAAGGGATCCCAACCGCAGGAGAAGCAAGCGGCTACCCCCGCTTAAGGACTTTGGGGAGAGGCGGTGGGAGGGGAGCTCTCTGGCTGGCTTTCCTCCTCAGTGGTGGTCTCCAGGAGACGCTTAACCTCCGTTTCTATGCTGTTGAAGGTGCTCAGGTCGATGACAGCAACATCCGGCTGGCGGCTGCTTTGGGCGTAGGCGCGCAGGCCGGAGGAGGTCAAGCGTAGAGTCAAGGGCTCCTGATCTGTGTCGGGCTTGGGCTCAAAGGTCAGCTTCAGATCCGGCTCGGCCAGGGCTTTTTGGGCGTCGGGATCCGTTTCCGGCACGAACTCCTTGGCGCGGGCGGCGTTGAGGCTGGAGAAGAGAGAGCTGAGATTTACAGGCTGGCCCGGTCGCTCCGGATTTTCCCAGCGCAGCTCCAGGGATCCCTTCTCCTGGGGCAGGGGGTTGAGGGTAACCCGCTCTCCTTGGGATTCCAGGGTGACTTGACCCACCTGGTTGGGGTTGAGGTGAGCAAGGCGGTGATCCCGCAACTCCTCGAGGTCGGGGCGAAGGATGTCAGCAGTAGTGGTGAGGAGGGTAGCCACTGCCGGGTTCTCGGAGGTGATGACATAGACTTGACCGTCTTTTTCCGATCCCAAGGCCACGCTCAGGGTTTTGCCGTCTTTGAGCTCAACGCTTAGCTGAGCAGAAGGCTTCTCCAGACCATAAGGAGCCAGCTCCGCCTTGGTTTCAGCCGGGAACTCCACCGCCTGCAGGCGGGATAAGGTGTTGAGCAGGCGATCGACGTTGAGGTCATCGGCGGGCAGCTCCCTGGGCTCAACGATCTGCCAAGTATCTTCTTGCCGCTGCAAACGAACAACCTCTGGATCCGCCTCGGCCAACTGCACCTGCAGAGACTTCACTGCCGCCGTCTCGAAACGCAGCAGAGTCTTGTCCCGCAAAGCCAGCAGGGAGGGGAGCAGGGATCCCTTCTGGGCGCTGGCCAAGAGCACAACCTCTCCGCCTTCTGGCTGAGCGTAGAAGCCGGAGCCATCGAAGTTGTCGTTGCCGATGGCCAGACGGTAGGGATCCCCTTCTTTGGGGAAGAGGGCAATCTGGTGGCGCGGCTGATCCAGGCCGAAAGCCCCCAAATCCTCGGCCCCTTCCAGCGTGATTTGAGGCGTGAGGCGGGAGAAGGTGTTGAGAAGTTGCTCCACCGGGAAGTCCAGCGCCGCTGACTGGATGGGCTGGCGGATGCGCCAACGGGATCCCTCTTCTCCTTCTGGGGCCCGCTCCAGCAGGATAACTTCTGGCTGGCTGTCTTTCTGTTGGCGGATCTCGATGCGGGCAATGGTGTCGGGGGCAAAGCGAAAGAGCCGCGCCCGCTCCGCCTGCTGCTGCTGCCGCAGTTGCTGGAAGTTATCGAAGAGGAAATACCCCAGCAGAGCAGCCACTGCCAAGCCCAAAAGAATCCAGGTGCTGCGCTTGAACATGCTTGCCCTCCTTCGGCCCTACCGCCTTTGCCACCAGAGCACAGCCCCTGCTCCCAACGCCACCAGCGGCAGCAGTACCGTCGATCCCAGCACCAGCCAGCGGAAGTTTTGGCCGGTCAGGGTGAGACGGCGATCGGTAATGGATTTGGGGCGAATGGAGATTTGTTCAGTTCGCTCGGTGAGCCAGTTA
>NZ_JANSIR010000111.1:4534-11553 GCF_047462155.1 Synechococcus sp. OH2 | reverse complement strand
AAAGATCGCGGTTGCCCTGCTGCCTCAGGTTGCCGTCGAGGGCAAAGTTGACGTTGCCGATCACCACCAGGCGGGCCTCGGTCGGCGACTCCTGGGCTTCTGAGTTGTTCTGATCGCCTTTCACCTGCCGGGTCAGGGCTACGCCCAAGGTCAGGGGGCCGGGCTTGTCTTGATCCGGGTCAAATTGCACGGGGCCAGCTTCCAGGTTGGGGCTGGTCTCTCCCCAGCTCTGCGGACTGCTGCGCAGCAAGGGTGTGGCCTGGATCCCTTCGCGGGCTTGGGTTTCCACCGAACGGGCCAGCGGAAAGAGGGTCATCAGCCGCTGCTCGGCCAAGGGGGCAGTGATGGGGTGATCCCCGTAGGTGGTAACTAGGGCAACTGCCGGCCCCGTGCCCAGGAGTTGGCTGACGCTGCTCACCTCGATAAGGATGTCATCTCCCAAAACCACGCCCCACTCTTCCAGCAAGGGATCCAAGCCGGCATCCACCCGCGGCCCAATGAGCAGCAGCAGCCGTCCTCCCTTGGCCAGGTAGTCCTGCAGCTTCTCCACCTCGCCGGGGAAAAGAGCCCGCTGCGGCCCCGCCAACACCAAAACCTCTGTCTCGTCAGGGATCTCGGCCTGCACCAGGTTCAAGGGCTCCACTCGGTAGCCCTCCTGTCTCAGGGCTGCCACGGCCTGGGCCAGGGTGGGGGTGCCTTCCCGCGCTTCTAGGCCCACTTCCCCATGCCCTTGCACGAAATAGGCCAGCAACTCCCCGCGGTTGACCACTTTAGACAAGACGGGGGTCAGTTTGCTCTCCAGCTCAGGGGCAGGGGGCTGGGGCAGTTGCTGCCGGCTTTCTCCGGCCTCCACCACCAGGGTGTTGTTTTGCGTCACCTGCAGCCGCTGAATGGTGAGGGGATCCCGATTGGGATCGACAAACGCAAACTGGAAGCGCTCGGGGTTGAGGCGGCGGTAGCGCTCCAGTTGTTCCCGCAGGTTGGGATCCGGCGCCGTGGTAACCACCCAGACTTTGACGGGTTGCGCCAATCCCTGCACCAGTTGCCGGGTTTGAGGCGACAGGGTAAACAGGCCCTCCTCGGTGAGATCCAGGCGCAGGTCGTAGCGCACCGCTACCACATTCACCAGCACCAGGATGACGGCCATCGCCGCCACCGCCACCAGGATGTTGGCGTTGGTCTGGGTGGAGCGCAGCCCCAAGAACAGGCTCACCTCCTGCCGGTGGGTGAAGCCCCAAACCACCACCAGAGCCAAGCCCGTGGCCATGAGGCTGAGGGGCACCGCCGTCCAGCCGGTGAGAGCGGATCCCACCAGCAGGCCGATGGCAATCCCACCAAGGCCGACGATCCCCGCCCAATCTGCCAACGCCCGCCAGTCTTTCATCACCGCACTTCTCCCAACACAACCCTAGCTTTGCTGCCAGCGCAGGCTTTCTACCGATTGCACCGTGGCAAACAGCCCCAGCACGATAATGCTGAGGAAAAGGACGATGCTACTGCTGCTGAGGATCCCTTGCACCCAGTTGCTGTACTGCTGCAGCAGAGAAACATGCCTCAGGGTAGCGGCAATCCAGTTGTTCTCCTGGCCGGCCGCCGCGTCGATCACCCAGAGCAGCAGGATTAGCCCAAAGGTAGCCACCGCCGCGATAAGGGTGCTGTCGGTCAGGGAAGAGATGAACAACCCCAAGGCCATGACGCTGCCCGCCAGCAGAGCAAGTCCCACATAGCCCATTAGGGTTAGGCGGTAGTCCACTGCCGGGGTGGCGCTGCTCAGCACCAGCACGTGGTAGACCAGCGGTGGCAACAGCAGCGTCATAAAAAACACCCAGACCGCCAGCCACTTGCCCAGGGCCACCTCCAAGTTGGTAATGGGGGAGGTGGCCAATAGCTCCATGGTGCCCCGCCGCCGCTCTTCGGCGTAGGAGCTCATGGTGAAGATAGGCAATAAAAATAAGGAAAGCGTGCCCAGCAGGTTGAGAAACTGCTGCGACAGGATGGTGGCGGCATCAAAAGGGTTCTCTTGGCCAAACTGGGCAAAGAGATCCACCTGCTGGGAGAAGTTGATCACCCGCACCAAGATGTTGACGAAGAAAAACCCCGCCAGCCCCCAGAGTACTGCCGCCACCACATAGGCAATGGGGGAGGTGAAGTAGCCGCGCAGTTCTTTGCGAAAAATGGCCACTGCTCCGTTCATGCTGCTTCCTCCAATGTGCCTGCGGATCCCTCTTGGGTGGTGAGCTGCAGGAAAATCTCTTCCAAAGAAGCCTGGGGACGACCAATCTCGTAGAGGTCGATCCCCGCCTGCACCAGGGCCCTGGCCACCTCCGGGATCCAGCCTAAGGACTCTGTCCCGTTGTCGCGAACGGCAGCAACGTTGCTTTTAAGCTGCACCTGCCAGCGAGGGGGATCGGATCCCAGGGGCTGCAAACTCACCACCTCCACCTGGGGCAGGTTTTGCAGGGCCGCCCGAATGGCCGTTTCCTCAGGGGCGCCCACCACCAGCTTCGCCTGCTGCCGATCCTGCACCTGTGCCGTCAGCTCGGCGGGCGTGCCGATGGCCGCCACCTGGCCGCGGTTGATGATCACCACCCGGTCGCAGGTCATGCTCACCTCCGGCAGGATGTGGGTGGAGAGGATGATGGTGTGCTCTCCCGCCAGGCTCTTGATCAGGTTGCGCACCTCGATGATCTGCTTGGGATCCAGCCCAATCGTGGGCTCGTCCAGGATGATCACCGGCGGGTCGTGCACCAGGGCCTGGGCCAGGCCCACCCGCTGCTTGTACCCCTTAGAGAGCTTGCGGATCAAGGTGTGGCGCTTGTCTTCCAGACTGCAGCGGCGGATCACCTCGTCCACCCGCCTGGGCCGGTCGCCGGGGCTGACCCGCTTGATCTGGGCAACAAAGTGCAGGTAGGCCTCCACCGTCATGTCCGGGTAGAGGGGCGGGTTTTCCGGCAAATAGCCGATGCGCTGCCGCACCGCCATCGAGTTTTCGTGGACATCAAACCCGGCCACCCGCGCCGTCCCCTCGCTGGCGGGCAGATACCCGGCCAAAATGCGCATGGAGGTGGTCTTGCCGGCGCCGTTCGGCCCTAAAAACCCCATGATCTCGCCGGCGTTGACCTGGAAAGAGATATCGCGAATGGCCGTAAAGCTGCCGTAGGTTTTGCTCAGATGCTCCACTTCGATGGCAGCCGTGGTTGCAGGAGCAGTGGATAAACCTATCATCGGCGGCTCCTAACCTAGAGGGTCAGCGTGAGTTGGCCAACAGCCCAAGTCCGTAGATGCGAAAGCGCGCAGCCCTTGTTTTGAAACAGGCAGAAGTTGAGAGCAACAGAGGCGGCAGCGCTGAGGCCACCAGCAAACTTAGCACAGAGGCGGCGGGGATAAGCAAACGGCAGCGGGATCCCCTCCCCCCTTTTGGTGGGGTGCTCAGGGGGCCAGGGATCCCCACGCTTCCAACCCCAAGACTCGGCTCTCCCCAGGGCGGGCGGCCACCACCTCCCCGATGGGGAAGGCTTCGGGCAGCAGTGAGCTCACCTGATCTTCCGCCTCAGGGGGCACCACCAGCACATAGCCCACCCCCAGGTTAAAGGTGTTGAACATCTCCAAAGTCTCCACCTGGCCCTGCTCCTGCAGCCAGAGAAATTCCTGTGGGATGGGCCAACTGTGGGGCTCTAGTCGCGCCGCCTGGTCAGGAGCCAAACAGCGGGGCAAGTTTTCCGGGATGCCGCCGCCGGTGATGTGGGCCATGCCGTGGATGGGGATCCCTGCTGCTTGCAGCCGCTGCACCGCCTGCACGTAGATGCGGGTGGGGGTGAGAAACACCTCCGCCAGAGGCCGATCCCAACCAGAGGGCTGGTGATCCCAGCGCCAGCCCCGCTCGGCCACAATCCGCCGCACCAGGCTGAAGCCGTTGCTGTGCAGGCCGCTGCTGGGCAAGGCCCACAGCCGATCCCCAGCCTGCACCCGCGAGCCGTCGAGAATGTCCGCCCTCTCGACAATCCCGACACAAAATCCCGCCAGGTCGTACTTGCCGGGCGGATAAAACCCCGGCATCTCCGCCGTCTCTCCCCCCAGCAGTTGGCAGCCGGCCTCCTGGCAGCCCTCCAGAATGCCGTCAATCACCTGCCAGAGAGCTTCCGGCTCCAGCTTGCCGGTAGCCACATAGTCCAGGAAAAACAGCGGCTTGGCTCCCACCGTCAGCACATCGTTGACACACATGGCCACCAGGTCGATGCCCACTCCGTGGTGCTGCCCCCACTGCTGGGCAATCTCCAGCTTGGTGCCCACCCCATCGGTACCGGCAACCAAAACCGGCGCTCGGTAGCCTGCTGGCAGCTCGAAGAGGCCAGCAAACCCCCCAATGCCCCCCAAGGTTCCTGAAGAACCTGAAAACGGGACTTTAGTTCGTTCAACGCGCTCGCGAATCCCCCTGACAAAGGCGCGGCCCAGATCGATGTCAACCCCTGCTGAGCGGTAGTCCAAGATGACGAAAATCCTTGTGCTGACGGAACTTAGGCTTTTGCCCTCGACCGGGCAAGCTTGTCAATTTAGAAACCTATGGTACATTAACTTCTGTTTTACTGTCGCATTGGATGTTGTACAGGAGTTTCGAGAGGAGCGCGGCCTCATGCGAAATTGGAAGCGGCTTGGACAGGGACTGGCTCCCGCCCGCCAAGTGGGCTTAGTCGGCTGTCTCTGTGTTACGGCTCTCAGCTTGCCGGCAGGCATGTTGGGCAGCCCAAACTCGCAGGCACAAGCCTCAACTCGCAGCGGATCCCCCAGCGCCAGAGCAACCCAGCCATCCCCCAAAGCCCACTCGCTCTCCCCGGCAACCGACCTTGTCTCCCCTTCCCAACCCAACGCTCCCCTGCCGGCCAAACTCGGCACCTTGCACTCGCAGGACTCGGAGTCTCTCCTCCTATCTCGCCAGGCGATCCCTTCGCGGCCAACAGAAGAACCCACCCTCAAGATCGGCGAACAACAGCAGCAAACCAGACAGCCCATCTCCACCCTCTACGACTACCAGATGGATGGGCGGCAGGTGGTCACCGTCTACGTTCGGGATCTACCTGTTGTCAGCTTTGTCGAGCAACCCGGGTTGGAGTCGCCGCTGCTGCGGGCCAGCACTCTGGTGGCCCGGCTCAACCAAATGGCCCAGGGATCCCTGAAGGACACGACCATTACCCTGGCTTGGGCAGAGCCCCAATCCGGGGATCCCCTCTACGCAGTTCAGGTCAACGGCGAGGAATTGCTGCGCATCGACGAGGGAGTCCTGCTGCCAGATAACCAACGCCCGGTGGATACAGCAGTTTTGGCTGCCAATCGTCTGCGCCGTCTGCTGCTGGATGCGCCCCCCATTTCGGCTCCGGCCCTACCTCAACCGGCTGCTCTCGCCGCCAAGGCCACTGTTGTAGGCCCTAAGCCAGAAACAGCCGCTCAACCAAAACCTGCCCCTGTCCGTACCGTCGGGCCTGTGCAGGAAGGGATCGCCTCCTGGTATAACCTGCACCCCACCCGCCATGAGATGACGGCTGCCCACCCCACTCTGCCCTTCGGTACCGAGGTGCGGGTCACCAACCTGAGTAACGGGCGTCAGGCCGTCGTGCGCATCAGCGATCGCGGCCCCTTCATCCCCGGTCGGATTATCGACCTCTCCCTACGGGCAGCAGAGGCCCTGGGGATGGTGCGCTCTGGGCTGGCGCCGGTGCGGGTGGAAGTGGTGCAGCGCTAGCTAAGGCACGGGCGAAAAGCGCTTGGAGTCGGGCGAGTAGCGCCAAGAAATGCCGTCGGGATCCCGGCTGCGGCTCCACTCGGGAAACCCACTCTTGAACTTCCAGTAGGTGATGGCGGAGACCACTACCCCCAACCGCTCTGCTAGCTGAGTCTGGTTGAGGGGGCGCAGTGTTACCCGCGGCACTGTAATCGCCTCCTCGGCAGCGACAGGGCTGGGCAGGGGAGCGGGATTGGCCACCGCTGGGGGGGGCTCGGAGAGGGTAGCCGTAGCTATGGCCGCCGGTTTCTCCTCTTCCAGCAGGCGACTCCGGCTGGGCTCCTGGGGCCGCAACAAGCTAAACTGACTCAACAGCCCGACATTTTCTAGGTTTAGCAAATCTTCCAGGTTAGAGGTCTGATGAATCAGTTCCAGCTCGCGGTGAAACTCTTCCTCCAGCACCCGCAGGTAGTACTGCCACTTCTGCTCCGACTCTGCCTCTTTGAGCAGGCCTAGGGCAAACTTGAGCTTCGAGAGGAGCTCACTCAGATCTTGCAAGAATTTCTTGAACAAAGTGCCCTTGACCTCTGCAAACTGCTGCAACTGCTGCAGCTTTTGTCGCAGCTCCTCCAGCCTTTTCTCCTCCAGCCTGCGGCTCTCTAGGCTCTGGCGGTGGTTGTGCAGGGCAATTTCGATGGCGGTGTAGAGCTCCCGCTCTTTGAAAGGTTTGATGATGTAGCCAAAGGGCTGCGTCTCCTTGACGCGCGAAAGAGTGTCCTCATCAGCGTAGGCCGTCAGGTGCACCACCGGAATGTTGAAGCGCTCGCCGATTCGCTTGGCGGCTTCGATGCCATCGATATCTCCCTTCAAGACGATGTCCATCAAGACCAAGTCCACCGACATTTCCTCCAGCCGTCGGATTGCTTCTTCGCCAGAGGACGCGATGGCCGGCACCGCATAGCCAAATTTTTTCAGGACGTTGGCAATATCCTTGGCGATGATCTTCTCGTCTTCGACAACCAGAATGCTGCCTTTGGCAAGCATGGGAACTTTCTTCAAGGCTGGCTCCTTGGAAAGGTGATGATGAAAGTGGTACCCGACTTGTTTCTCAATTCTATCTTGCCCTGGAGCTGATCGGTGAGGGTCGCAACCAGTTGTAAACCTAAAGATTGAGTTCCCTTGAAATCGAAGTTGCGGGGCAGGCCAATGCCGTTGTCAGAGACGCGCAACTGAGTATGACTACGGGTTTGCTTAAAGTGGACGTCGATCTGACCACTGCGGCCTTTGGGGAAGGCGTATTTGAGGC
>NZ_JANSIR010000111.1:1903-4427 GCF_047462155.1 Synechococcus sp. OH2 | reverse complement strand
GACCAGCTCATTGATGATCAGGCCGCACAAAACTGCGTCGTCGAGGTTGAGGCGGATCCCTTCGGCGCGGATGCTGGCGCGAATGATCTCGGGGTTCACGCCGTAGGAGCGAAAGAGATTGGAGATTAAATTGTGGAGGTACTGCTTCAAATCCACAGCAGCCAGGTTGTTGGACGGGTACAGGCCCTCGTGGATCAAAGACATCGCCTGAATGCGGCTGCCGGCGTCCTTAAAAACGCGGGCATACTTGTGGCTTTTGATTTGATCCGCCTGGAGTCGCAGCAAGCTGGAGATGATCTGCAGGTTATTTTTGACACGGTGGTGGATCTCCCGCAGCAGAATCTCTTTTTCTTGCAGGGCTGCCTGAATCTGCAGCTCCGCCTGTTTTTCTTCAGTAATGTCTTCAGAGATGCCGATGATGAAGAGGTTTTTGCCTTCGGGATCCCGCACTGCCGAGACCGCCAGGCGGCACCAAACCACCTTGCCGCTGCGGTGAATGTAACGTTTTTCCAGGTGGTAGCGATCCCGTTGGCCGTTCACAACTTCCTGGAAGAGTCGCCAATCTTCCTCGATATCGTCCGGGTGGGTGAGGTCGCAGAAACTCCTGCTGACCAATTCGGCAGCGCTGTAGCCAAGGATCTCTTCCAGGGCGGGGTTCACCTTGAGGTAACGGCCCTGTCGATCGACGATGGAAATGCCCAGGGCCGACTGCTCGAAGATGCCCCGCAGGCTCAGCTCGCTTTGGCGCAGGGCCGCCTCCGCTTGTTTGCGCTCGGTAATGTCCAAAATTTGGCTGAGAAAGTAGCTGGGATCCCCTTGGGCGGTGCGCACCAGGGTGATGCGGAGAAGGGCGTAGACGATTTGCCCGTTCTTGTGGATGTAGCGCTGTTCCTGTTCGCAGTGGTGCACCTCGCCGGCCAGTAGGCGGTTGGTGCTCTCCAGGGTGGCGGCAATGTCGTCAGGATGGGTGATGTCGAGGACGGTTTTGCCTTTGAGATCTTCTAGGGTGTAGCCTAGGGTTTCGGTGAAGGCGGCGTTGATTTGAAAATAGGTACCATCCAGGTGGGTCATGGCCTTGGCAATCGGGGACCACTCAAAGGATTGGCGGAAGCGTTCTTCGCTTTCTCTGAGGGCGATTTCTGCCTCGACACGGGCGCTGATGTCGATCACCTGGTTGAGAAACTGGGTGGGCTGGCCGGCTTCATCGGTAAGCAGGGTGGCCTGGAACAGCACATGGACAACCAGGCCGGAACGGTGGATGTAGCGAATCTGCCGCTGGCTGATGGAGACTTTGCGTGTCAAGAGGGCCTCGTTAGCCGCCAGCAGTTGGTTGACATCGTCGGGGTGGAGGATGTCCAGTTGTTGCCGACGCTGCAACTCTTCGGGGGTGTAGCCGACGATCTGGGCAAAGGCCTCGTTGACCTGGATAAATCGCCCCTGCAAATCCACCAGGGCAATGCCGTTGGGAGCCAGCTCAAAGATCTGCCGGAAATGGTTGGCGCTCTGTTGCCAGGCTTGCTCTATACGACGACGTTCGGCTTCCAGTTGCTTGGACTCGGTGATGTCTTCGACGATCCCTGCCACCCGGTAGAGTTTGCCCTCTTTGTCGAGGATGGGAAAGGTGCGTTCCCGCAGCCAGAGGATGCAGCCATCGGGGCGGCAGAGGCGAAAAACCACATCGGTGGGTTGGCCCTGAAGTTGGGCTTGAAAAATGGCGGGGAACAGCCAGCGATCGTCAGGGTGAATGTGGCGCATCCAGGCCTGGGGATTGGCGTAGGCCTCTGCAGGGGAAAGGCCCCAAATGGCTTCACAGGCGGGGCTGACGTAAATCAGCTCTTTGCCGCAAAGCGTTGAAATCCAAAACAGTTGCTGGCTGTTCTTAGCCAGTTGCAAAAAACGATGCTCGCTCTCTCTGCGGGCTTCCTCCAGTTGCTGTTGCCGTTCTTTAAGCTGGCGGGAGGCCGTGATATCGGTAACAAACCCTTCAAAATAGAGGGGCTCCCCCTGCTCGTTGTACAGGGTGCGGGCGTTTAAAGAAATCCAGATTTTTTTGCCGTCCTTGCGGCACACCTGCTGCTCGGCGTGCACGACCTGGCCTTCCTTCAGCATGCGCTGTACGAACTCAGATCGCTGCTCCGGGTCGCCGTAGATCTGAGAGCCGATATCGGAGACGTGGCGCATCAAATCTTCTGGGGATTCGTAGCCAAAAATATGGGCCAGAGCCGGGTTGGCCACCAGATATTTCCCTTCTGGAGTCGTTTGAAAAATACCTTCGACAGCGTTCTCGAAGATCTGTTGGTAGCGGGCGGCAGTGCTGCGGCTGTGCTGCAGTTGCGCCCGAAGTTCCGCGAGGGCTTGTTTCTGCTCCTGGGCCTGGAGCAGGATGTGTCGCAGGCTGAGGGCGATGAGGTTGATCTGTCCCCGTTCGGGGAGACTCAGTGGGCGAGGGCACTCCCCCAGCAGGTGAAGTGTCGCCAGCCACCTCCCTCCCTCATCCAGCAGGGGAAAAGCTTCATGAAAGGGC
>NZ_JANSIR010000111.1:0-1723 GCF_047462155.1 Synechococcus sp. OH2 | reverse complement strand
GGGCCAGTTCTAGATAGACCAAGGGGACGTTCAGCAGTTGCCCCAGCAATTGCAACAGCGGGTACAGCGCTGCAGCGGACTCCGTATTCAATTCTGTATTCAGTTCAGTTTGAAGGGACGGCTCTTCCCTGGCGGCGGCCTGCCCGGCAACAAAACTGTTCACAACGGATCTTGGTGACCTAGAAATGGGAGGCGACATGGGAAAAACTCGGCTGGGAAGCTAGCTCTACCCAGTCCATCACGATAGATGGGGGGCACCTGTTGAGTTGGTCTTCACAGGGCAAAAAGCAAAGGATCCCCGCTAGGTACGCCCGTTCCGCACCCACTATCTATACTTTAGCGATGCTCTGGAGAAACCTTAGTGAAACATGCTGCTGACGGAGCTGTCTTCGTGAATGCGCCAGATCGCCTCTCCCAGCACGTTCGCCACCGAGAGGACGGTCAAGCCTGGAAAATGCCGCTCTGGAGGAATGGGGATGGTGTTGGTGACGATCACCTCTTCAAACAGACCGCCCTGCAGGCGTTCGATGGCCGGATCGGAAAAGACAGGGTGGATGGCGCAGGCATAGACCGCCTTGGCCCCCGACTTGCGCAGCAGCTTCGCCCCTTCCGAGATGGTGCCTGCCGTGTCAATCATGTCATCTACGAGGATGGCGATTTTACCACGCACATCGCCAATGAGGTTCATGACTTCCACGTCGTTGTGGGCCTGGCGGCGCTTGTCAATGATGGCCAGCGGAGCTTCCTTGAGTTTTTTGGCAAAGGCACGTGCCCGCGCTACCCCTCCCACATCGGGAGAGACGACCACAATATCTTCGTCGAGCAGGCCTTTTTCTTTGAGGTAAGCCTGCAGTACCGGCTGGGCGTAGACGTGGTCGAGGGGAATGTCGAAGTAGCCCTGGATCTGGGCCGAGTGCAGATCCATGGCCAGCACCCGGTGTGCCCCTGCCTGGGTGATCATATTGGCCACCAGCTTGGCGGTAATGGCTTCCCGTCCGGCGGTTTTGCGGTCAGCGCGGGCGTAGCCGTAGTAGGGCAAGACGGCAGTGATCTGGCGGGCCGAGGCGCGGCGGCAGGCATCGATGATCACCAGCAGCTCCATCAGGTGATCGTTGACCGGGCGGCAGGTGGGCTGCACCAAGTAGACATCGGCGCCGCGAATCGACTCCTGGATTTGGATGTACAGCTCACCATCGGCAAAGCGCTTGCGCAGCATCGGGCCCAGATCCAGGCCCAAGTAACGGGCTACTTCCTGGGCTAGGGCTGGATTGGCGCTGCCTGAGAAGATTTTAAGGCGGTTACTATCTGAGATGGGTGGCAGGGGAGAAGGGCGAAGCAGAGGAGCAGGGCGAACCACAGATCGACGCTGAACTCGTCCGTAGCCAACGCCTGACGGCGAGCTGACGCTATCGTAGCACTGGCGCTTGCAACTTTAGCAACTGTATTCTTCGGGATTTTGGGTCTCGGAGGCAGGTTAGCATAAACGGGATGAAGGTGGAGCTGCTCCACATCCACAAGCACTTTGGGGCGGTACAGGCAAACCGCGATGTGTCTTTGCGGGTGGAGGCAGTCACAATGCACGGTCTTCTGGGGGAAATGGAGCCGGCAAAAGCACCTTGGTCAAGATCCTGAGCAGCTTTCTGCGCTGCGATCTAATGCGATCTAAGGAGAGATTTGGAATGAACTACCCCACCGCGTAGGCGGGTGGGGTTTCCTCACCCGC
>NZ_JANSIR010000110.1:46492-52595 GCF_047462155.1 Synechococcus sp. OH2 | reverse complement strand
AAAGAATCGGCCTTTGCGGGATTTGGCGAGGCGCTCGCAGAGCTGCTGCTACCGTTTTTGTGTTGCTTTGCCAACACAGCTAGCTTGAGGATCCACGTAAGGGGCTGACAATGGTTTTAGAGGGGATGCTGCATTAGCCAAAAGCCGGCGAAGGACTGGGCCCGGAAATCGCTTTGGATGGCGAGAAAGTGGATCCCTTGGGCTTGGCGTTGGCGTTGGGCAAAGCCTTCTGCCTCCGCTTGCAGCTTTTCATCTTTTAGTTGCGCAAACAGGTAGCAATCGCTGAGGCCAGCCTCGAACAGCAGCCGTCCCTCCGCCACCGTCAAGTAGGCAGGCTCCATACCGCTCAGCCAGGCTGCTATGGGCAGCGCCCGCCGCGAGGCAATCACCAACCCAGGAATGATGGTGTCGGGCGCCAGGGCCTCCCAGTTTAGGGGGAACAGCTCACCAAATTCCATTGGCCAGGTCTCGGCATCCCGCAGATCCCTGGTCCGCAGGGTAACGAACGCCCAGCGCTCTCCCTGCAACTTGTCCGGCAGGGGAATGGGATCCGGCGGATCCGGCTCCAATGGCGGCTCGGGGCTATAGGTAAATTGGGTTTCCTGAGGGTAAACCTGCTCTGCCCGTTCCCGCATCCAGGCCCGGAGGGCATAGACCCGGCGGCTGGGCAGCATCGGGATCCCAACGGCATTACAGGCCCGTTGCAAAATGGAGCTCATGCGGGCCCGGAAGACGCGAATGGCCGAAGGGGGCTGGGGGGCCATTTCCAAATAGCTGCGCAGCTGTTGGGCCACCCAGGTGCTATTGACCTCTTGGTTGCTGCAGTACTGGGCCTGGCGAAACTGACCCGTGGGATCGCACACCAGCAGCTCCCAAACCCGCCGCTCCTGGGCATCCCGCAGCGGGACGGCGTTGAAATCCATCTGCCAGATGGGGCCGCGCATAGGGCCAGAACGAGGTGGTTGAGTGGCCAAGTCTGCCTCCCCTTGGCTACTTGCCGCTGACCTCACCGCCTGAGCAAGTGGAAAAGCGATCCTGGGAAGGATGGGCAGACCTATCCCCCACCAAAGCCCATTCCCGCTCCCCAAAAATGGCGGCAGGGTAGCGGTAGTACTTAAACTCCAGCAGGTTGTAGAAGGGATCCTGCAAAAAGAACGTGCCGTGCTCCAGGGGGGTGCCGACAAAGCGCCAGCGCGGCTCCTGGTAGAAAAGCAATCCCCGTGCCTGGGCCTGCTCCGCCAGCGCCTGCCAATCTGCTTGGGCAGGGAAAATCAGGCCAAAGTGGCGGGGGTAGATGCCCCGCTGTGGCGTCAGCTCTTCCTGGGTGAGGTGGGCCACTAGTTGATGGCCATAGAGGTTCAAAATAACTGAAACAGGGGTTTCCCGACCGATTTGGCAACCCAAGCCCTCGCCGTAGTAAGTCTTGGCCAAGGCAATATCGGCAACGGGAAAGGCCAGATGAAAGCGGATGGGTTCCATGGGCTCTCTCGCAAAGCAGCCTGCTCGACTCAGGATCCCTGCTCTTTACCAAGTTAAGCGATTTTAGCTCAATTGGCGGAAAGCCCCGCACTGTATGGGTGAATTGTGTTGACTCAAGAGCCAATCAGTGTCGGGATGAAAGCGGTTTGTGCTACAAGTGAGAAGAATATTAAATTAAATCTCTGGAGAGTTTCCTGCCGTGGGTGGCACAGTGGCAGCACGCTGAGACCTCCGTACCAACAAGTCTGGGAAGCGTGAAGCCCGTACGCTATCGGCTCGCGCAGCGTGGCGTCAGCCATGGTGTGTTGACTCAACGAAGATGAGTGCCCGGAGTCGTTCTGCTGCAACTGTCCCGCCCGCAGCAGCGCTCCCTGCTCTTGGGTTCAGGCATAAAAGTCGCGCTCGTAAAGCTGCATACTTACTCCCGGCGCAATTTGGCAGTTATTTTTCAGGGTAAAAGTTGGGATCCATTGCCTGTTCAAAAGTGTAGGGGCACCGGTCAGGCAGATCCTGAAGAGAAAGGGGTGTTTCTCTCACCACCAGGAGCAGTCCTTTTCGATAGGCCTTTTCCATCGCTTCAGCTAGGTAAGCTTTGAGGCTAGGGCTCTCCGCAATGAGCTCCTGGATCTCCTGCCGCTGTTCGATGATCGTGGCTTGCCAACTTTTGCCGCGAAGCTGGGGCTGGAACTGCCATTTGAGGAGGTGCCCCAGCAGGATCCCCAAGCGATTGACCAATTCGCGGCGCTCTTGCCTGCCCAAAGCCTCGATTTCCTCCGCCAAATGCACGGTGTCTAGCTGCTCCAGCCGGCCTGCCCGCAGCAGCGCTGCCTGCTCCTGAGTCCAGGCATAGAAGTCGCGCTCGTAAAGCTGCATGTCCACCCTCATCTGGACGCTGCCCGGGTATCAACCAATCCTACTGGCTCTAGGAGAAACAAGTGGCTGGGCGCGGGGGAGCTGGCCTGCCTTTAACTGCCGCTTGAGCCAAGAGTCCGCTAGACTAAAATCTGGACATCCCTTTTGCAACTCTATGGCCGACCCTCTCACCCCTCAGGTTAGCGAGCGCATCTGCAAGCACATGAACGAAGACCACGCCGATGCCCTGGCGCTCTATGCCAAAGTCTTCGGCCAAGTGGAAGGGGTGACGCAGGCTCGCATGCAGGCCATTGACTCAGAAGGGATGGACTTGCAGGTAGAGGTAGACGGGGCCCTACGAACCCTGCGCATTCCCTTTGATCACCCTCTCAAAGATTCTGAAGATGCCCACCACACCCTGATTGCCATGCTGAAACAGGCCCGTGCTCGCCTCCGGCAAGCCAGTAGCTAATCTGGGCCTGGCAGCAAAAAAGGAGAAGACCCCGGCACCGGCTAGCCAGCCGAGGCCGGCAAGAGACGGGTCTAGTGAGCTTGCTGCAGGAGCAGATCCAACTTGCCCTGGGCCTCAAGGGCATAGAGGTCGTCGCAGCCGCCGATGTGCTGGTTGTTGATGAAAATCTGGGGCACCGAACGGCGCCCGTTGGCCCGCTTAGCCATCTCCGCTCGCGCCGCCTCATCCCCATCAATGGCGTATTCGATGTACTTGACTCCCTTGCGGTCTAGCAGTTGCTTGGCGCGAATGCAAAAAGGGCAAAAACGCCAGGTGTAGATCTCAACAGCCATAGGGAGATAACGAACGCTTTCACATAGCTTAACATTTCTCCAGAGCTGGGATCCCTTAGTTGGCCTCCTTCCAGTTGTGGCCAATTTGAATATCCACCACCAGCGGTATGGAGAGGGGCACCGCCCCTTCCATTTCTCTTTGAATGAGGGGCTGTAAGTCCTGCCATTCTGAGGGCTCTACTTCAAATACCAGCTCGTCGTGAACCTGCAAAAGTAAACGCGAACGAAAGTTCTGGAGCTTTTCCTGCAGGCGCACCATAGCTACTTTGATAATGTCTGAAGCGGATCCCTGAATGGGGGCATTCACAGCAGCCCGCAGCTCGGCTTGTTTGCGGTGGCCCGATAGCTGAGACAAATTGGGGAAATAGCGGCGGCGACCCAGGATGGTTTCCACATAGCCGTGTTCTTCCACAAAGGCTTCGGTGGCGCGGAGATAGGCAAAAACGCCAGCATAGCGCTCATTAAATCGCTGCAAGAACTGCTTAGCTTCTGCCAGCGATACTCCTGCCGTGCGGGCAAAACGCTGGGCTCCCATGCCATAGATCACGCCATAGTTAATCGTCTTGGCAAGGCGGCGTTCCTCACTGGTTACCTCTTGCTTTTCAAAGAGCAAGCGAGCAGTCAGGGTATGCACATCTTCCCCGGAGCGAAAGCACTCAAGGAGGGTTGGCTCTTGGCTGAGGTGGGCCAGGATGCGCAGCTCAATTTGTGAGTAGTCAGCTGAGGCCAACAGCCATCCTTCCTGGGGAATGAAAGCCTGGCGAATGCGGCGGCTAAACTCGCTGCGGATGGGGATATTTTGCAAATTGGGGTTGGAGGAGCTGAGCCGGCCAGTGGCAGTAACGGTCTGGTTAAAGTTGGTGTGCACCCTGCCTGTATCGCGTCTTACCAGAGCTGGCAGCGCATCCACATAGGTGGATTTGAGCTTGGCCAGGGTGCGGTACTGGAGAATAGTTTCAATAACTGGGTGATCCCCTTCCAGCTTCTCTAAAACAGAAGCGTCGGTGGAGTAGCCGGTGGCTGTCTTGCGAGTTTTTCGGACATCTAGCTTGAGCTTTTCAAAGAGTAGGGATGCCAGTTGTTTGGGAGAGTTGAGGTTAAAGACCTCCCCCACTTGGGCATAGGCCTTTTGCTCCAGGCTTTGTAGCTCTTTTTCCAGCTCCTGAGAAAACTGCTGGAGAAACTCAGTGTCGATACGGATGCCGACCCACTCCATTTCTTCCAAAACATGGGCCAAGGGCAACTCCACCTGGATAAAAAGATTCCAGAGGCGTGGGTCAGTCTGTTGCAGCTTCTCGGTGAGGATAGGCACCAAGCGATAGGCGCAATAGGCATCGGTGCCGCAATATTCTGCCACTTTGGCAATGGGCAGATCGGCAATGGACTTTGCTTTGCCCAGCAACTTTTCGTAGCTGGTGGTGGGCAAATTTAAATAGCTAGCTGCCAAGTCGGCCAAGTTGTGGCTGGCCTCTGGATTGAGAACGTAGCTGGCCAGCATGGGATCAAATTGGATCCCTTGTAGGCGGATGCCATGGGCGCGAAAAATACTGAGATCATACTTGCAATTTTGCAGGCTTTTGGGCCGATTGGGATCCTCCCAAATGGGCTTTAGGCTCTGCTTAACTAGGTTCCAGTCCAGGTTGGATCCCTGGCGGTGACCAATGGGCAAATAGGCCACATCCCCCTCTGACCAACAGCAGCCAATTCCCACCAGTTGGGCGTCGCGGGGATCTAAACTCGTGGTTTCCGTGTCCCAGGCTACGATCCCCGAACAGGCCAACAGCTCTTGCCGCAACAGCTCCAATTGCTCTGGGGTATCCACAATGCGCACTGCCGGCAGAGAAGGGGCGGGAGCAGCGGGAAAATCAAACCAAAGGGCCTCGTCGTAGGCAGAGCCATCCCCTTCAGCTTCTGGGGAAGCTGTCCTGGCTGCAGTTGCCTGAGGGGGGATCCCGCCCAAGGTAGCCTGGAGTTTCCGCACTTGAGTAATGAAACTGCGAAACTCTAGTTTCTCCAGCAGCGGCAGCACTTCCTCTGGGTCAAAGCCGGTCAACCTCATGCCCTCCCAGTCAGGCACAAGGGGGACGTCGCAGTGAATCCGAGCCAGAAATTGGGAGTGCCGGGCCGCCGTGATCCCTTCCCTAAGGTACTGCTGGACTTTGCCAGGGATCTCCTCCAAATGGTTGAAAATCTCCTCCAAGCTGCCATAGCGCTGCAAGAGCTCTGCCGCTCGCTTGGGGCCAATCCCCTTGACGCCGGGAATGTTGTCGGAGGGGTCACCACAGAGGGCTTTGTAGTCGACCACTTGCCAAGGCCAGATGCCCAATTTCTCTTTGACCTCTTGGGGGCCAAATTCGCTGACGCGATCCTTGCTGTTGAGGTGCAAAACCCTAATTCTTCCCTCGCGGTCAATCAATTGAAACAGGTCCTGGTCACCGCTTAAGATCTGCACTCGATACTTTTGGGGAACAAGCCTACAGAGAGTCCCCAGAATATCGTCGGCCTCAAAGCCGGGCACTGCCAAAATGGGAATGCGCAGCGCCGCCAACACCTGCTGGAGGTTCTCCACATCTTCAAGAAACTCCGGCGGCGTTTCTGGGCGGCCTGCTTTGTAGGTTTCATCAGCCTCGTGGCGAAAGGTGGGCTGCCGGGTATCAAAGGCAACAGCTACATGGGTGGGGGGGTACTTCTCCAGGACCTCCAGCAGCGATTTCAAAAAGCCAAAGCTAACGCTCGTTGGGATCCCAGTGGAGGTGCGCAGGCCTCCCTCGCGGCTGTGGGCAAAGGCGTAAAAAGCGCGGTAGGCCAAGGAGTGACCATCGACCAAGAGCAGCGTCGGAGTGGGTGCAGCCATCGGCTTAGACCAGGAACTAAGTCCAGCCTAAGGGATCCCGACCTGGACAGGGAGCCGCTCCCTAGGGCCGCCAGGGAAACTGGCGAAAGTTAGGAGGGCGCTTCTCCAAGAAGG